>JAHFUH010000126.1 GCA_023265215.1 Acidobacteriota bacterium | reverse complement strand
GATGCCGGATCCAGCGGATTGCAGAGCGGGCTGACGTCGGCCACGTTGAATCGGTTGAACAGATTGAAGGCGTCGCCCATGATCTCGAGTTTCAATCCCTCGCCGAGGCTCAGCCTGCGCGAAATGCGCAGATCCACGCTTGCAAAACCGCTCTTGGTGAAGGCGTTCCGGCTCAGGTTCCCATCGCAGCCGAACGGCGGTGAAATTGGGTTTGTGCCGAGCGTCGCGGTCTGTCCGCAAGCGTTCGGAACCGTGAAGCTCGTGCCCGGAATAAAGGGTGACGAAACTCCTGGCGTTCCGACTGAAGGCCGGTCGGTGGTGGAGCGGAAATCGAGGTTGAAGTCCGATCCGGTGAGCACGCTGTAGGGCCGTCCGGATGCCATCTCGATGCTCGCGGCTGCGACGAAGTCGGCCAGCAGCTTGCGGCGCCATCCCGAATCGGTCTGCTTGAACGGGCTCTCGAAAATCGCACTCGTCACCCAGCGGTGCCGCTGATCGAACGTCGAGTTGCTGCGTTCGAGGCCGGGGCGGCGGTTGTTCTGTGGAGTCAGCAGTGACACGAAATCGGTGGCATCGTCGATGGCATGCGACCACGTATAGCTGGAGAGAAACCCAAAGCGGTGGGTGAAATGCCTGGAGGCGCTCAAAGTCATGCCGTGGTAAACGGAGTTGCCGGACGACTCCTGCTGAAAGACATCGCTCCAGGGCACTTGAATGCCCGAAAATCCGGATGGATAGCCTGCCCCCTGCGCCAATGCCACCTGGGTTGCATATCCGCCGGGCACAAGGCCGGCAAACGACGGATTAGGTCCCGAGGGGCGGAAGAAGTTAAAGAAAGCGGCAGTGCCCAGCGGCTGGCCTTCCAACGCCGAAAGCGTCGAAGGGCAATTTACCAGGCGTCCCAGGATTCCGGGAGCCGTTCCAGCGCCACCGGCAACGGCGACGCCACAGGAGCCTGCAGTTGCGGCAATGCTTGCGGTTGGCGCCAAAACGGTGACCGGACTCGAGGGCGAAGTGCCTGCGGCCAGGGCATTGCGGTAATTCAGGCTGAGCAGGACCGGGTCTGTCGCATTCACATTGCGCGGGCGTTGGAGCTTGAGGCCATGCACGAATGTGTAAGAGATTCCAACCCTGAAGTCCGATGTGAATTCGTGCTCCAGCGACAGGTTCGCCTGCTGCGCATAGCCGTACCGGAAATTCCGCGAAACCGGAAGCGTGAACGGCAGCAGCGGCAGAGGCAGGCCCGCCGATAAGTATCTCTGGTCGGTGAACAGGGAGCCGGCGAGTTTGGGATCGAAACGCTGCTCTCCCTGCAGGTAGCCGAGCGGCAGCTGCCCCTGATTCAGCACCCCTTGGAAGATTGACGATGCATTCAGCGCCACAGTCGGATTGGTTGCAACGGACGTTCGCGTCGCCGTCCCCCCTCCCGAGAGCAGCTGAGTCGACAAAGCTCCTTCGGCGGTGGTCGAGTTGAATCCTGCTCCAAGGGGTGGATGGTCGTAAAACAACCCGTACCCGGCCCGGATCACGGTCCTGCCGTTGCCCTGAGGATCCCATGCCAAGCCCAGGCGCGGCGAGACGTTGTTGAAATCCCCGGGAATTCCCTCTATGACGTTGAATGCCGCCTCGGCAGCCCGATTTAGATCGGTCGCGGCATCAAATCGCCGCGTCAACTCCACGTCGTAGCGGAGGCCATAGTTTATGGTCAGGCGCGGATGGATGCGCCAGCTGTCCTGGGCGAATGCGGCGATCGGGTAGTTGTTGAACGGCTTGTGGGACTTTCCGAGCCCCTGGTTGAAGACTTGGGGCAATCCGAGTCCGTAAGCCTGGATGCCGATGAGGCTGGGAACCGCAACGCCCGCCACTGCCGCGGGAAGTCCGAGCTGGGAAGCGGTCACTCCGCCGAAATTGTACAGTCCGCCATAGTTGAATTCGAAGACCTGTTCCTTGGGGCTGCGGACCTGAATGATGTTGAAATCCACGCCGATTTTGAAGACGTGATTCCCCTTGGTCCAGCTCAGATTGTCGGACCATTGAGTCCGCCGCTCGATCATGTCCAGTGTGGAGAAAGGCTCACGTCCAAAGAAGGCATACCCCGCGATATTCACCGCAACCCGGCTCCCGCCCGGAAGAGGTGAATAGCCGTAATGCCTGCTTTGCCTGGCAAATTGGAAGCGAGTCTCATTGAAGACATGGCTGCTGAAAGCAACAAAATGCTGCGCGACTACGGCATGGTCCCTCGAATCCTGGGAAGAGGTGCGGGAACCGGCGTTCTGACCGAAACTCTGGTTTTGGGAGTTGACCTGGATGCCCGTGACAAACGAAGGCGAGACATTCAGGCGAATGAAGGAATTGTTGCGATCGTTCCAGCGATGGTCGAGCCGGGCCGAGTAGAAGCTCGTTTTCTCTGAGATCGGATAGTTCCCCATGAGGGAACGGAGCGGAACAAACGAAGAGGGGAGCGAAACCAGGTTGTCGGACCCGCAGGGCTTTGCCGGCGGCAGACAGTCTATGGGAATCGGGAATCGCGAGCTGGACGCAGCGGAGATGCCGCGGGATGCCGCAACCAGCCCCGGATCGGTTCCATCCAACGCGACACCGGATCCGGATCCTGCCAGCGCGAAAAGCGTCGCCGCTGTCTGCGCGCCTCCGGGGGAGGACAACACGGTTGGGTTATTGACAAAGTCGCGCTGCGCAGGCGTCAGTAGCAGGGTGACGTTGGGCACTCCAGGCGTCGTCGCCGGCACCAGGCCGAAGTTGCCGGTTCCGATATTGGTAAACCCGGTCTCCTGACGTCGTGTGGCCTCATAGGAGAGAAAGTAGAAGGTCTTGTCTTTTTGCAGCGGTCCGCTGAGGGTGGCTCCAAATTGGGCGCGCGTATACGCCTGTTTCACCGCCGCTGCGTTTCCCGTCGCCGGGTCAACCTGGACGGAGAATGGATTTCTTGCCTGCAGGCTCTTATGGCGCAGGTAGCCGAAGAGATTGCCGTGAACCGTGTTCGTGCCGCTTTTTGTGACGATATTGATGACGGCGCCGGTCGCGCGGCCGAATTCCGGCATGTAATTGCTCATTATCAGCTGGAATTCCTGAACTGCTTCCTGGGAAACGGTGGCCCGGATCCCGTTACCCGAATTGCCAACCGCATCGGCGCCGTCCACGGAAACCTGGTTGGATCGGGCGCGTTGCCCCTGGAAGCTCAGGCCGCTGGTGGGCACGACTCCAAACGCCGGCGAACTGTCACGATGGGCCTGCGAGCTGGTCAGGGTGAAATCGATGTAGTTGCGGCCGTTGATGGGCAAATCCTCGATCTCTCTCTGACTGACGGTTTCCGCGACGGCGGTCCGCCGGATCTCGGTCAGTTCGGATTCCCCGATCACCGTTACCGTTTCCTCGCCCTCCCGGATCCGAAGGTGCGCACGAAAATCCGCAGTCTGGCCGATCGTGAGTTGAACCTCTCCGCTCACGAAACGCGCAAATCCTTTGGCCTCAACGCTGATCGTGTAGCGCCCGGGCGGCAAGCCCACAAAAACATATCCTCCCCTATTGTCCATTTCGCCTTTACGTTCCGCGCCGGTACTCAGATTCTTCACACTGACGGCTGCGCCGGGTACCAGCGCGTTTTGGGGATCAATTGCAGATACCCTGAGCTCTACTGAGCTAACCTGAGCCAACCCGTTGATGCAAAAGCACAGCGCGAACAGGGCAATGATTACGGATGGAAACTCGATCCGGCCTCGATGCATGCTTTCCTCCTTTGGGGTCACCACGGTTGCCGTCACGGGAGTCATTCTACAGCGAAAGAAAAATCAACATGTTTGCACTTCTGACGCCCGATCCGAGTAGGTATTGGTATGTCTCGGGCTTCCGTCCAGGGCGCTCCTATTTACGCTGCCTTACCGGATTTATGTGCGAGCTTTTAGTCGAGATTCATTTTCTTGAGCAGCTCTTTGAATCTTGGCTCCGAGCGAAGGCTGTCATAAATGGGCCAGGCCTTCAGAAAAACCATATAGGATTCTCTTTCCTCGTATGCCTTTTCCATATCTTCCAGGGCTTTATTTTTTTCACCGAGTCCGAGCCATATGGCCGCCTTCCAGAAAGATCCGATATAGCGCTCCTTCGATATCCCTTCAAGACGTTTGAGAATCCCGAGAGCTTCATCTTTCATTCCTGAGAAGCCATATGCCAAACCTAGCGTGGACAAGGCGATCACGGATTCGGGGGAGAGTTCTACGAATTTTTGAAGCGCAGCTATTGCTTCGCCCAACATCTCTTTAGCCATGAAATTTCCCGACTGAAACCAATAAGAGATCGAAAACTCCGGATCCAGCTCGATGACTTTGCGGAGCACTTCAATCGATTCGTCAAAACGTCGGGCAAAGTAAAGAGCCACGCCCAGGTGAGCGGGATTGACCGACTCGAGAGGTTCCAGCCTGCATGCCTCCTCCATCTCCCGGACTGCCTCGTCAAAACGCCCCGTGCAGGCTAAACAGTTCTTGTACCATTGATGGGCCAAGGCGTAGTCCGGCTTTAGCTGGATGGCTTTGATAAAATGCTTTTCCGCTGCCGGCATGTCCCAGTCATAAAACATGGTGATCCAGCCAAGAGTGGCGTGGACCTCAGCCGAGTCCGAATCAAGCTCCAGCGCTTTTTGGGCTGCCGCTTTTGCACGTCCATACGCCTGGTGGGGCGGCAGAAAGCTAAAACCTCCGAGTGTCGCAAATGTATCTGCGATTCCCACGTAAGCCAGGGCATAACCCGGGTCCTTCTCGATGGCCTGCTGAAAGTACTGAAGCCCGCGTTGAAAGCTCTTCTCGTAACGTCGATTCCAAAAATAGCGCCCCTTCAGATAACATTCGTAGGCTTCGGGATTCTCCGTGGATCGTTTTAAGATCTTTTCCTTCTCGCCTTGCAACAACTTAAGTTTGAGGTGATCTACAATCGTCAGTGAGATTTCTTCCTGAATGTCGAAAATATCCTTCATTTCCCTGTCGAATTGGCCGGACCAGATGTGGTAGCCGTCCTCGACATTGATGAGCTGAGCGGTGATGCGCAATCGCTGCCCGGCTTTTCGCACACTCCCTTCCAGAACCGTACCCACGTTCAGTTTTTCTCCGACCTCGCGGATGTCGATCTCTTTTCCTTTGAAGGCAAAGGCCGAGGTCCGGGCCGCAACTTTCAACTCCCGGATATTGCACAAAGCATTGATAATCTCCTCGCTCAGACCGTCGCAGAAATATTCGTTCTCCTTGTCCGCGCTCATGTTTGTGAAGGCCAGCACCGCCAGCGACTGAAGGCGCGGCTGCACCCCGAAGCCGGAAGCCTCGACCGCACGACCGCCGGAATCGCGCTCGCGCTTCAGCCGCTTCAGGTCGACTAGCAGATCCCTTGCCGACTGGTAGCGCACCTGGCGATCCTTCTCGATCGCCTTGTTAATGATCCGATCGAGGGCGTCGGGCACGTCCGGATTGAGGCGCACGGCGGGCGTTGGCGCCTGATGCAGAAGATTGTCGAACTGCGCCATCGACGTGTCCCCGCGAAATGGCAGCCTTCCCGTTGCCATCTCGTACAGCACAACCCCCAGTGAGAACAGATCTGACCGGGCATCCAGCGCCCTTCCCAGTGCCTGTTCCGGCGACATGTACGCCACGGTCCCGACGGCCATCCCGGAACCGGTCAGCTGCTCCGCGGCCGTCTCTGTAGACAATCTTGAAGCTCCATCTCCTGCATTTCCCGCCAGTTGCTCCGGCACCAGCTTGGCCAATCCAAAGTCCAGGATCTTGGCGTGGCCGGCCGCGGTGATGAAGATGTTCGTTGCCTTGATGTCCCGATGAATGATCCCTTTGGCGTGCGCCGCCTCCAGGCCGTCGGTCACTTCCAGCGTCACCGTCAGGATCTCATCAATTTCCAGCTGCCGCCCGAGCATGCGCTGCTTCAGGGTCTGGCCCTCGATCAGCTCCATCGTAATGAAGTGCTGCCCTTCATGCTCGTCGATATCGTAGATGGTGCATATGTTCGGGTGGTTCAGAGAAGCGAGCAACTTGGCTTCCCGTTGAAACCGTGTAACGCGATCCACGTCCCTTGCGAACTCTTCCTGCAAAACCTTGATCGCCACATCCCGGCCAAGCTTCAGATCCCTTGCTTGATAAACCTCACCCATCCCGCCTTTGCCAAGCATGCTTGTGACTTGATAGTGCCCCAGCGTCTTGCCGAGCATGAGGAAACCTTCTCCACATCAACAGCCAATTTAATGCGATAAAAAGTAATCTGGAACTTGGGATCTATTCTAACGAAATTTGATAGTCCAGCATAGCAAAATCGAAATGCTTCAGTTACGAGCAGCCGGAAGGCCCGCCCGAGAAGATTGACGAAATCCCCGCGCGCATTGGGGCGGGAGTCAACTGCCGGAGCCGCAAGCAAATCAAATAGGGTAGCGTCCCCCTATTTGATTTATAAATCGCAGGTTAATATTTTGTTGAGATTACAAAAACTTGCATGTTTGTATTGCGGATTCAACGGATAACATAGCCAGGTTTGCAGTCGCACATGCATCAAACCGAATTCGCGGTCCATATAGTAGAAGTAGACATGAAGACAGGGCTGGTCGGCGGCTTTGAGTTCGAGTTGTTTGATTTTTCGGTTAGCTGACGGCTCGGCCAGCGGCCATTACAGCTTTGCCTTATTCCCTTTGGTAGCGGCCGCCGGCGCGCTGTGAAATCCGTGGCTTCTTTTATAGGAAGGCTTTGATCGTGCGGCAGAAGCCTCCGATGGATCCGAACATGTCGTTGACCGCACTTGCCTCATACCCGCTGTGTACCATGCAGTTTGCACATTTCGGATTACCGGACGCAAATCCGTATTTCACCCATTCGGTTTCTTTCATCAGTTCGGAGTAACTGCTGCAGTATCCCTCTTGTAGCAAATAACAGGGCTTCTGCCAGCCGAACAGGTTGTAGGCGGGCATTCCCCAAGGCGTGCAGTCATATTGGCGCAGCCCCATAAGAAATTCGAGAAATAGCGGGCTCTGGTTGAACTTCCAACGACGGGGCCGATTTTGAAGAACCAGTGAGAACAGCCGCGTCGTACCGGATTTCGAGAGAAAGTGCTGTTGGTCCGGGGCTTTTTCGTAGCAGTAACCGGGAGACAAAGTCAAACCCTCGATTCCAAGCTCCATCATCCGGTCAAAAAAAGCGCGAACGGAGGCTGGATTGGCATCGTTAAACAGAGTCGTGTTGGTGGTCACCCGAAATCCTCTTTTCAACGCCTCCTTTATCGCCGCTACAGAATTGTCGTAAACGCCCTCCCGGCATACTGAACGATCATGAAATTCCTGCAATCCATCCAGGTGGACGTTGATCGTCAGAAATTTGCTGGGAGAAAACAGGTGCAGTTTCTCGCTGAGAATAAGAGCGTTGGTGCATAAATACACAAACTTTTTTCGATCGACGAGACCTTCCACGATTTCAGAGATCTGCGGATGCAGAAGCGGTTCGCCCCCAGGGAGACTCACCATTGGCGCGCCGCATTCTTCAGCGGCATTGAAACATTGTTGCGGGGTCAAATGCCGCCTCAGAATTTCTGCGGAATACTGTATCTTGCCGCAGCCTGCGCAGGCCAGATTGCAGCGGAATAGCGGCTCCAGCATTAGCACCAGTGGATAGCGATTTGTTTTTGCCGCCTTCTGCTTCATCACATACCCGGCGACAGTGAGCATTTGCGATATTGGCACACCCATAGAATCCCCTTCCTGATTACGATCCTATAGAACACGGGAGGAATGCAAATATTTTATAGTTTGAAGTGTCCACTTTAGATCCTCCAAGCCCCAAACTTCAAACTTAATGGACGGAAAATGTCTTCCATGATAGCCTTCTAAATCATGAAAACAGCTGTGTTTGCCGATGGAGCCCTGGCTCTTATTGGAAATACTCCTCTCGTCCGCTTCAAGCGGGTCTGCCCAAATCCAAATGTCGAGATTTGGGCTAAAATCGAGTCCGCCAATCCAGGTGGTTCGGTAAAAGACCGGATAGCAAAATCGATGATTGAAGCGGCCGAAGCTTCCGGCGAACTCACGCGGGATAAAATCATCCTGGAAGCGACAAGCGGCAATACTGGGATCGGGCTTGCTCTTGTTGGCACAGTCAAAGGGTACAAGGTCCTTTTGGCCATGAGCGAGGCTGTAAGCCAGGAGCGCTGCCAGATTCTGGCAGCTTTGGGATCCGACTTTCTCCGGACGCCGGCGGTGCTCGGAACCGACGGCGCTATAGAAGCCGTTTACCGTCTGCAAAGGCGTGACCCGGGCAAATACTTCATCCCCGACCAGTACAACAATCCTTCAAATCCTTTTGCCCATTACAACGGCACCGCCCTCGAGGTCTGGGAGCAGACTGAAGGGAGGATCACTCATCTCGTGGCTACGATGGGAACTTCCGGCACTCTGATGGGTATGAGCCGCAGGCTGAAGGAACTGAATCCGGAAATAAAGATCATTGGAGTCGAGCCTTACCTGGGGCATAAAATCCAGGGTCTCAAAAACATGAAGGAGGCGTACCGGCCGGGCATTTTCAATCGAAAATCGCTGGATGAAAAAATAAACATCAATGATGAGGATGCTTATGAAACCTCGCGCGTCCTTGCCCGTGAAGAAGGGCTGTTTGTTGGAATGAGTGCCGGCGCAGCTGCGTATGTAGCCATTCAGCTGGCAAAAAAACTGCCCAAGGGAATTATTGTGACAATTCTGCCGGACGGCGGCGAGCGTTACCTCAGTACCACGCTCTTTCGCACATCCGTCCCGGTCAGCAGGCCTGAGCCTAAGCTGGAGATTTATGACACGCTCACAAAGGCTCAACGTTTATTCCAACCCTTGATTCCGGGCAAGGTTTCGATGTATTCCTGCGGCCCGACTGTCGATGCCGAACCCACGCTCGGCTTGCTGCGGCGCGTTGTGGCGGCGGATCTGCTGCGGAGATATTTGGAATATTGTGGATTTGAAGTGAAGCATGTGATGAACGTGACCGATCTCGACGACAACACCATCCAGGCATCGATCGCTCAAGGCATATCGCTCAAGGCGTTAACGGACCGGTATACGGCTGAATTCATGGAATGCCTGGACAAGTTGGCTGTAAAACGCGCCTGGAAATATCCCCGGACATCCGAGCATATCGACGAGATGGCGGCGCTGACGCGAAATCTCATCGATAAGAAATATGCTTATGAAAGGCTGCGCAGCGTTTATTTCGATATCGGAAAATTCCAGAAGTATGGCGCTCTCAGCGGTCTGGATTTTTCAAAAATCAAAGTGGGCGCCACAGTCGATCTGGACGAATATGACAAGGATGATCCACGGGATTTCACGCTTTTCAAGCGGGCTACGCTCGCCGAGATGTCCCGCGATATCTTCTGCGAGACGGAGTGGGGCAATGTCAGGCCCAGCTGGCATGTCCAGTGCGCAGCCATGTCTATGCGCTACCTTGGTGAGGAGTTCGATATTCACACCGCCGGGAGCGATATCATTTTCCCTCACAACGAAAATGAAATAGCCCAGTGCGAGGTTCTCCACGGAAAAGGACCGGCGAGATATTGGGTTCATTCGGAGTTGGTATTGGCGGGAGGGAAGAAGATGTCCCGCTCGGCCGGGAACGCGGTAACGCTCAAAGAAATTCTCGGTCTTGGATTCACCGCCAGGGAAGTCCGGTACATTCTCATTTCAACTCACTACCGGCAGCCGGTTGCATATTCCGAAGACCGGCTGAAGGTTTCCCGCGCCGCATTGAAACGGATCGATACATTCGTGGACAAACTTCAACGGTGCTCCAGCGGGCGCGCGACAGATTTCACCAGAGGCCTTGTCGAAGAGATGCTCAATTCTTTCGAAGGCGCAATGGAAGCGGATCTCAATTTGCCCATGGCGCTGGGGGCCGTTTTCATCCTGATTAGAAAGATCAATCAACAGCTCGCCACGGAAGGATTTTCCAAAGACGATGCATCTCTAGTATTGAATGCTCTGGTTAAAATAAATTCCGTCCTGGCGATTTTTGAATTTAATCCGGTGAACCCCGAGATCGAGGATCCGGATATCGAAACGCTGGTGAGGAGGCGCGAAGAAGCGCGGGAACGAAAGGACTATGAGGAAGCGGACAGGATCCGAGAACATCTTAGAAGCAGGAATATAACGATCGAAGACACTCCCTATGGAACCTTTTACTGGGTTGAAAACCGCAAAATATAAAAAGCCGGAAGCCGGAAGCCAGAAGCCTGCATTCGGGAGTTTTGTAGCCTACTAACGGAATTATGCACTCACAGGAATCGGATCCGGATGCCCGGAACTCGGGAAAACATGCGCACCGGCTGAAATTGATTTCAGGCTATTTGATTGCCGTTCTCTGCCTCGCCTGGGTTCTCTACAATGTACACGCTGAAAATCTGTTTCAGACCATCCTGCATTTAAGGTGGCGCCTCATCCTCCTGGCAATTGCTGTTGACAATATGAACTACATTGCCCAGGCGCTGAGATGGAATCTCCTTCTCAGGCCCGTTGCCCATGTGGGTGCAGGGAAATCGATTCAGGCGACATACGTAGGGGCCTTTACGAGCAATGTTTTGCCGATGCGTTTGGGCGAGATTGTCCGCGCGTATCTGATTTCGAAGTGGTATTCGAAAAA
>JAHFUH010000627.1 GCA_023265215.1 Acidobacteriota bacterium | reverse complement strand
ACGTACACCGCCTGATTCGCCTGCGAACCGGAATGCGGCTGCACGTTGACATATTCCGCACCGAACAATGCTTTCGCGCGATCGATCGCCAACTGTTCCGCCACGTCCACATATTCGCAACCGCCGTAATAGCGCTTGCCGGGATAACCTTCAGCGTACTTATTGGTCAGCTGGCTGCCCTGCGCCTCCATCACCGCCGAGCTGGTATAGTTTTCCGACGCGATCAGTTCGATATGATCTTCCTGACGACGGTTTTCGTTCTGGATCGCGGACCACAATTCAGGGTCGGTCTTGGCGATGGTGTTTTTGCGTGAGAACATGATGTTTATTCCTGAAATAATGAAAGCGGGAAAGGCGCGCATTCTACCATGCAGGCGGGGTAGGCCGGTAATACAGGATTTGTTAAATGGGTATCGCTACGCCTATCCTGAATAACGTCGGGAGCTCCTGCCAACCTACCGTGCTGCATTGAGCTTAGAGAAAAAACAGTGAGTAGTGCTTGCTGATAGTCTCGAGATAGTGCCCATCATTTGAGCCTGTTAGTATTTTTATGTGAAAGGCGGGTTAGCTCAGCCGTCTTGGGATTGCTTACTCGCTTGACCCGGGTCGGCTAATGGTAGGGTGTCAATAAGCAAAGCGCATTGCACCGGATGTTTTGCAAGTTGGGCGACAAGTTGCCCATCCCTGCGAACCCCATTTCATTCGGCGCAAGACTCAAGTTGCGAGGCGATTGAATTCGAATTACAATAACCGTGAATTTGTAATTCATTGAAGGAGCGCGCCATGAGAAGCACGATTACCGAACGTGGGCAGACAGTCATCCCGGCTGCAATACGCCGCCAGTTTAATTTGAGTCCCGCCGACCGTCTTGAATGGGTATTGGACAACGGCACTATCCGCGTGGTGCCAGTCCGCGCCAACCCCGTGGAAGCCTTTCGGGGGCAGGGAAAAGGCGGCTCGACCGGACGTCTTCTTGCCGCCCGCCGTGAAGAGTTGGCGAACGAATGAAACGCTACGTGCTCGACACATCGGCCTTGCTGACCCTGCGCGACGACGAGCCAGGAGCAGAGCGAGTGGCCGAAGTCCTGCATCTGGCAGCCAAGGGCAAAGCACGATGCTATGGCTGCTTCATCTCGTTGATGGAAGTGCTGTACCGCGTTTGGCGCGACGAGGATGAAGCCAGCGGGCGATTGGCCTATCAGCAATGCATGGCATTACCCGTGGAGTGGGTGCGAGACAGCGACGACCTGCTGCTCATGGCCGCCGAGCTGAAAGCGCTTTATCCCTTGTCACTGGCCGATGCCTGGATTGCAGCTTGCGCCCGCATGCACGGTGCCGTGTTGGTGCACAAAGACCCTGAATTTAATGTGCTGCCGATAGAGCAGGAAGCACTCCCGCTAAAGGCAAAAAGAGGAAAGGCCTGAATCAGAAGACCGTTACAACTTGCCGATTACTTTGGGGTGCATTTTACGACGGCAGGAAGAACTGTTCGGAGAGGAGGGTGATGTGAGAGCGAGACGGTGCATCTTTGCTAGACCTGACCCCATTGGTTGCCCCATTGGTTGCATTGGTTGGACCCCATTGGTTGGACCCCATTGGTTGTGGTTGGACCCCATTGGTTGGACCCCATTGGTTGTGGTTGAAAAATGCGCGGTGAGTCCACGCATTATTTTGTGTCCCTATTTGTTCTGGAAAGGGGTTTTTCTACAGCGTCAACGTAAAATTGAGGGGCTGCCGCGCTTCTCGGCAGTCCCGCTCGAATGCAGGGTTAGAGGTTAGCACTCAATTTTCGGATGCCATACCCATTTAGCACCGATTTTTTTAAGTGTGACGCTTCCACTCTTTTTTGATTGCCAACAGGTCATATGAGCACTAATTTCTAGATCATCACTTAATGTAGGATTTTCAAATTCAGCGACCTCCTGTGAATATGAGTCGGAAGGTTTTACCGGAAGGATTATGTATGAAAATTCACGCCATAATTTATGTCCAGATGTGTCAAACAGATCCCAGAATTCACCATCTCCACCATACCGTTGGAATGCAACAAAATTACGTTTGTTGGGCGAAAACGTAACAGAGTATCCGGCTTTAACAATCTTTCCAGTTTCCTCAAATAATAATGAGCCGGTGTACGATTCATGTTTAACATTATCACGCTTTAAAATTAAATGAGCTTTTACAATTTCGTTGTAACCGCAATATTCCCAACTTAAACCTTCGGTATTAATACCATCGACTAATTCATCATAAGGTGGTTTATCTATAAATTTCCTTACACCACCTGAATATTTTATCTCCAGGACATGTTTACCAGTTCTCTTGGCGCCATGTGGTGCTTGTTTCAGAAGATCATTTTCTATCCTATTATCTTCGCAACGCAATTGATATGGGTCTGATGCAAACGCCATCATCGATATAGCCAAAGAAGCAATAGCAACAATTATTTTTTTCATATGACCTCTAACGAGAGTGTAGAAAAACTACTTGAGGGGTCGAGCAAACCTTTTTTCTGGGGTCGCTCAACCCCTCCCAACGTGATGACCGTCGAATGCAGCGCGTTCTGAGAGGTCGATTTTTGTTCATCGCGATCGCGATTTTTTGAATTTGATTTTTTCTACAGCGTCCGTTTATGAAACTAAGGGGCTGCGCGCTTTTGCGCAGACCCGCTTGAGCAGCGTTAGGGTTACAAATCATTTGGGGATAGCCCTGTGTGCTTTGCAATGCGCAAAAGCATTTTGGGGCCGATTTCGTCGCCATCGTGGAAGGCGAAAACAAAATCGGGCCAGCCATTACGGGCAAGTGTTTTGTGCGAACCGGATTGTCGCTTGATCTGCCAACCTAGCCGAAGCAGCGCAGCAAGAAGGCGCTTGGCTTTGACCGACGGCCATTGGCTCATGCCGCAATCGGAATGGAAATATTGATGGGGAAGGGGCGGCTCTCGCTGTGCTCAAGCCGCTCAGCAATTACGCGAAGGGCGAGAACCTCAGCTTTAGACACAGCTTCCAGCGATGATGCGCCGTAAGCAAGGACACCTGGCAACTCCAAGACTTCCGCCAACCAACGCCCGTCTGATTCTTGTTCCTGTTCTATGGTGAAATTCATTTTGTCCTCCAACTTAATTCTACTCCGAAATGGCGACTTCCCCCCTAACGAGGGTGAAAATTAAAGAATCGGGTTCGCAATAGTTTCTGGATGCCAGCACCAAAAATGAAATAGATACCGGAGCCTGAGAGGGTGTATTGATTAACTCGCTGCTTGGATAAACCCAAATAATCCATTAGCGCCGTCATTCCCGCGCAGGCGGGAATCCAGCGAGACAAACACTCCGCGAAGCGGACAAAACCTCGATGTTGACCCGCTACGCGAGAATTTTTTAATCAACTGGATTCCCGCCTGCGCGGGAATGACAAGTTTTCGGTCTAATGGACGATCTGGGATAAATCTCACCCGGTTAATATCTCAAGCCGATTCCAAAAAATGAGGGGAAGATTGCATTGGTATCCGTAAATGCGCCCGTGCCCGCAACCATGG
>JAHFUH010000626.1 GCA_023265215.1 Acidobacteriota bacterium | reverse complement strand
AATTTCCTTTTTTACTTTAGGGGGCTCTATGGAAGACATTCATGTTGCAGAACGCGATCGAGCACGAATCCCTGAAAAATATAAATGGGATCTCACCGACATTTACCGGGATGACAATGCCTGGACGGAAGCCAAACATAAGCTTGTTTCCGATATGCCCCGGATTTCTGATTTTAAGGGCCGGCTGTCCGAATCCCCCGAATTACTTTTTGAATGCCTTGAATTACTAAACCTCGTCAGCAAGGAATACACACGGCTCGCATGTTACGCCAGCATGAAATCCGATATGGACACGCGCGATACCGCCTATCTTGCGATGGATCAGGAAATGGGCCAGATTGGAGCGGATTTCTCCTCCATCGCTTCTTTCCTGGAGCCGGAGATTTTGCGGGCCGGGCAGGAGACAATTAGTGACTTTATAAAGCGTGCGCCGCGGCTCGCGATTTACAGGCACGTGTTTGACGACATACTCCGGAAGAAGGCTCATACCAAAACCGAGAGCGAGGAAAAAATCATCGCTGAGGCAAGCCTTATGGCCGACTCGCCTGTAAGCATAAATAATGTCTTTTCAAATGCCGATTTCCCATTTCCTGAAATCACACTAACAGACGGGAAGTCCGTGCGCCTTGATCCGGCGGCGTTCAGCCTGCACCGGCGGTCTGCGATTCGAGAGAACAGGAAAAGAGTTTTTGCGGCGTATCTCGGCAAGCTGAATGAATTCCGCCGAACGTATGGCGCACAGCTTGCAGCAGAAGTGCGGAAGAATATGTTTTTCGCCCGGGCGCGCGATTATAAATCGTGCCTGGAGCGCGCGCTCGACGCCCACAACATCCCGGTGGCGGTCTATAAAAATCTTATCGAAGGCGTCCGGACGAATCTCGAAACTCTCCACCGGTACCTGCGCCTGCGAAAGAGACTGCTGGGACTGGAGGAGCTGCACTACTATGATCTTTACGCGCCGATTGTCAAAGATCTGGACTTGAATTTTGCCTACGATGAGGCGGTCGAGCTAGTCCTGGCTTCCTTGACGCCGCTGGGGCCAAGCTACCTGGGGGTGGCGCGCAGGGCTCTTGCCGATCGATGGACTGACGTATATCACAATGACGGGAAACGATCGGGCGCTTATTCAAACGGCGCTGTTTACGACGTCCACCCTTACATGCTTCTGAATTACAACGGCAAATACGACGATGTCAGCACTCTTACACACGAACTGGGCCATTCAATGCACAGTTATCTTACAAACAAGGCGCAGCCCTATGCCCTCTCCCACTATTCCATTTTCGTTGCCGAGGTGGCATCAACCTTCAATGAGGCGCTTCTGTTGGACCACATGTTAAAGATTGAAACGCGCGACGAAGTCCGGCTGTCCCTGCTTTGCAATTTCCTGGACAACGCGCGCGCTACGGTTTTCAGGCAGGTTCAATTCGCCGAATTCGAACTCAAGATCCACGAAACCGTAGAAGGAGGAACTGCTTTGACGGGAGATCTGCTGAATTCGATTTACGAGAAAATGGTCCGCGAATATTACGGCCACGACAAAGGCTTTTGTATCGTGGATAAAGAGATCCAGTGCGAATGGGCTTACATCCCTCATTTCTTCTACAACTTCTATGTCTATCAGTATGCAACTTCCTTCACCGCGTCCGCCGCTCTTTCGGAAAAAGTGCTTGCCGGAGGAGACGCCGGCGAATACCTCAACCTGCTTTCAGCCGGCAACTCGGACTACCCGATCGAGCTCTTAAAAAAAGTCGGAGTCGACATGACGACTCCCCAGCCGCTGCAGGCAACAATGGCGCGCATGAATCAGGTAATGGACCAAATTGAACAAATCTCTCCCCTCCCGGCAGGAGAAGGCCGATAAGATATAGAGTAATGCCTTTTGGAGTTCAATTGTTTTTTAGTGGTTGCATTCCGTGTTATTGTTTTTTCGACACATCAACCCGTTAGAATCAAGTCATGTTGATTAAATACGCCCGGCGAGTGGTTGTTGCGATTGTTGGAATGACCGTGCTCCTGTTCGGTATCGCACTAACTGTTTTGCCCGGCCCCGCATTCGTTGTAATTCCGTTGGGACTTGCAATCCTGGCCACAGAATTTGCCTGGGCGCGCCGCTGGCTTGCGATAGTTCGGGAAGCTGCGGAAAAAGGGGTCGACAAGCTATCCGCATTCCCCTGGGCGCAACGCTGGATCCGAAGCATCAAGGCAACAGCAACAAAAATCGCAAACAAGCTGAAAATCAGATCCTTTTCCTCCAATTTGTAATCCACGGAATAACTCCTTCCTGGAAACCAATGATATGATAATTGTCGTCGCGGAAAATCGTCAGACCAAACAAAAGTTCGAGTATCGGAGGGCTTCATGAAAGGTCTCGGGATGTTTGTGCTTGCCGTCCTAATCACCTTACCTGGTTTTGCCCAAATTGCCCAGAAACCGCAAGTGCCGACTTCTGTAAAGCCCGTCGCGCCGATCGCAATCAAATGCGAACTCCCAAATGTTCTCGTCAACGGAGTCTGCGTGCAGACCGGGGGCCAGGCGCAGCCCTGTGTGCCACCGAACAACACCTGCAATACCGGGTTGAATTGCAGCCCTGAGAAGACGTGCGTGGCACAAGGCGCCAAGGGGCAGCCCTGTTTCAGCAACGAAACCTGCCTGCAGACGCTGGCGTGTGGCACCAATAAAGCATGCGACGAAACCGGCACGCTGAACCACCCCTGTAAGGGGGGCACGTGCAATACCGGAATGGTGTGCAAGTCCACTACTTTTAGCGGGCCACAGATGTGCTATGCGGCGGGAGGCGACCTCCAGCCGTGCCTCGCAAACGGCACTTGTAACACAGGCTTCCTCTGCTACGGCGGTGGCGGCGCCGGGAATACCGGCACATGCCTCGCGGCTGGCGCCCAAGGACAATTTTGCTTAGCCAATAATGTCTGTAATTCCGGCCTCCGCTGCTTTGGGGGCAGTTGCGTCCCAGCGGGTGCACAAGGCCAGTTCTGCCTGCCCAACAATGTCTGCAATGGCGAGTTGCTGTGCTTAGGCAATTGTCAAAAGCCTCCCGTGATTGCGACGCTTACCGTTCCAGGGCAAATCAAAGCGGGGCAAAGCGCGACGGGAACTATCACCTTGCAAGAAGCAATGCAGGCGTGCAATACCGTGCAGACTTGCGTGCCTGGGGGAAACCCGACTGTGGTGTGTGGCGCATATACCTGCGCCCCGGTACCGGGAACCGCTACAAAAACCTGCGTCCAAACAGCAGACCCGGGTTGCTCGGCGGTGGCCGGTTACGAAGTGAAACTTCAGATGGGATTACTGGGCGGAGTACTGCCGCCAAGTGTTACCTTGCCAGCGCAGGTGGTTGTCAAGAGAGGGACAACTTCCGTCACCTTTCCAATAACCGTAGGCCTCTTTCCAGGCGGACAAGGCGCTAACAGCA
Organism: Acidobacteriota bacterium; assembly: GCA_023265215.1. Classification (GTDB taxonomy): domain Bacteria; phylum Acidobacteriota; class UBA6911; order UBA6911; family UBA6911; genus UBA6911. The sequence continues at coordinate 120 of JAHFUH010000626.1, read as the reverse complement.
TGTTCTTCGTTGTGGCATCGCCTGTGGGCGGCACGGCAAAGCCTTCCAATCCGATCGCAGTCGTGCCATAGCGCTAAGGACGGAGACCGGAGCAATCCGATCAAGGAGCCCGTCCGATGT
>JAHFUH010000625.1 GCA_023265215.1 Acidobacteriota bacterium | reverse complement strand
GGACCTCGGCACGATCCGCATTGAAGCCGTTAACAGGGACAATGCGGTGGCGAGTGTGGTTATGTCTTGCCGGGCCTTTAGGAAGGGGGATCTTGTTTTTCCCAGTGCGTCCAAGCCCATGTTGAGCTTCAATGGAGAGCTTTCCAATAAGCTGACTCAGTTGCCCGAGAATGGGATGGTCAGTTCAATCCTGTTTGGAAAGGAAGATATTCAGAATATATCAGTCGGACAATTCTGCTTTATAGGGCGCGGATGGCGCGATGGCGTCAAGCCGGGAGATCGATTCACCGTTTTCCGGTCCAACCCGCCTTTTGATTCGAAAGAAATGTCCAAGGACACTGTGGCATCTTCGATGCTCAATAAACGCAAGCTCCCTCCAATGATTTTAGGCGATATTATCATTGTGGATGCCGGGGACAAGGTTTCGGCGGGCAAAGTCATTAACAGCTTGTCGGAGATACACCCGGGAGATTCTGTAGTCAAGCGATAGGATTAAATAATACTGAAATCCGAAATGATGGATTTGTCTCCAAGAACAGTGCCCGGGCGCAGGCGCGCTCCCTCGCCGATGTGACACTGTCTTCCAACGATAGCCCGTTCGATGCGGGCATTCGGCAGAACACGGGTTCCGCTCCAGATCACCGAATCCTTGATCAGGGCGCCTTCTTCTATGCGGCATCCTTCGCCGAGGACGGAGTTCTCTATCGCCACCCCATCCTTGATCACGCATTTACCGTCCATAATCGAGAATGAGTCGATGGACACCTGATGTTTTTCCCAATTGTTTGGCGGACATGCTTTCTGGGGATAGTCGGGCAGCTTAGTCCTGCCGGAAATAATGCCGAAAGTCGCCTCAAGGTATTTTTGCGGGTTGCCGATATCCTGCCAGTACCCATGAGTCAAATAGGCGTAAATCCTTGCTCCTTCCTGCACCATTGTGGGAAACAGTTCGCGCTCGAAACTCTGCACGCCTTCAGCGGGGATGCGGTCAAGAATGGATCGCTCCAGGATGTAAATCCCGGCATTAATCGTGTCGCCGGTAACGTCATCTTCGGGAGGCTTTTCGGTAAAGCGCTGGACCCGTCCATCCGCATCGGTTTCAACCAATCCATACCCGACCGGATTCATGACTCGTGCAATAACAATGGTAGCGTCGGCCTTCTTCTCCCTGTGATATTGCAGAACATCGCGAAGACTAGTATCGGTAAGGACATCCCCATTTAGAACAATCGTGGTGTCGTCAATCAGATTTTCGGCGGCCTTGAAGGCACCTGCTGTGCCTCTTGGCAGGTCTTCGTGCGTGTAGCGCATCGTAACGCCATAGTTCATTCCGTCCCCGAAGATATCAATGATCTTCCTGGGCTGATATGAAAGGCTGAGAATGACCTCGGTAATTCCCGCCTTTTTAATATGATCAATCTGAAAAAAAAGAAACGGGATGTTTGCAAGCGGGACAATCGGTTTGGGAATATGGAGGACCAGGGGACGCAGTCTTGCCCCTTTGCCTCCTGCAAGAACAAGTGCTTTGATCACTGAACCTGGCCTCCGAGAAATGCATATTTTAGCACAGGAGGCAATTGTCAGTAAGGTGATTGCTGGCGGCGGGTGCAATCGGAAGTGCGAGTCATGCTTTCCTGGGGGATTCAGCCCTGGGAACGCCGCCGTCTCGGCGGCAAGCAGTGATAAAAGACATGCATGAAGCGTTTCGTACGCATCTTGTCCAGAAATTGCAATATAACAGCGTCTGCCGGCGAGACGCCGGCGCTCCCAGGGCGCTTCATTTAATTCGTCACATCTACCGGCATGACTCGCACTTCCGATTACACCCGCCGGCGGCTCATCCGATTTGATCCTCCGCAGAATTCCTATTTCATCGAACTTAAAGGGCGCACACACGCTATTCGTCGCGGATGCACGAATTCATTTTTTCAGGAGTGTAATTCCGCAGTAAAATCCCACGCTTGATAAAATCCGTTAAAATGTCGCCGACACCTGCGAGGGACTCATGAATTCACGCCAGATCCGCATAGTGCTGCCCATCATCATCTTGTTCCTGTTTTTCGCGACGTCACTGTCCGCACAGAATACGCCCTGGTCCGCGCTGCTGCGCGGCAGCTGGGTGCAGAACGGTCCCCTGGAAAAGGGAGACGTGGTTCTGGCTCGAAACAGCGGCGGCAGCGAAATTGTGGTATCGGCGCACGAAAACACGGCCGTGCGCCAGGCGGCAGAGTTCCTGGCAGGCGATATAGAAAAAATCAGCGGCTATCGTCCGCCAATAGTAGCGCAGGCGAGTGGAAAACAGAGCGCAATCCGCCTGGTGACGATTGGGGCCGGACTTGCACCCGAGGGCATCGATGCGACAGCTTTGAAGGATCAGTGGGAGGCATATCAAGTGCTGACGGATGACAAGGGCGTCTGGCTGGTGGGTTCGAACTCACGCGGGACAGCCTTCGCAGCCTACACTCTTTCGGAACGCCTGGGTGTAGATCCGCTCTACCTGTGGACGGGCTATGTGCCCGCGCGCCACAATCCTCTGGTGCTGAAGCAAACGAATTTCACGCAGAAGCCGCCTACGGTCAGATACCGCGGTTTTTTCCACGATGACGAAGACATCCTGCCGCGGCCTTTGGACGAGCAGGGCCGCCCGATGCAGACGGGCGATGTGCCGCTTGACTGGTATAAAAAATATTTCGAGACGGCGTTGCGGTTGCGCATGAACATGGTAGCACCTTACGTGCGCGTACACCGGCGTTATGAGGTACAAAAGTTGGCCGGCGAATGGGGTCTCTACTTCACCTCGCACCACTACGACATCCTGCTCTCAAATCCTTATGGACTCGAGCGCTTCCACCTTGCGGAGGAGCGCGGAGTCAGGCCGGAGTGGAACTGGTTTACCAACAAGGATGGCATGCTCAAGTACTGGCGGGCCGGCCTGGAGGAGAACAAAGATTTGGACGTAATCTGGCCGGTGGGTATGCGGGGTACGGCGGACCGGCCCTACACATTCCCGGAGGGAACAACGGATGAACAGAAAGCACAGGTCTTCCACGATGCCATCCGGGCACAGGCGGAAATGGTGCAAAAGCTGCTGCCCGGGGACAAAACGCCACTCTTCCACTTTACTATGTACACGGAAATGCTCGACCAATACCGGCGCAATCCGGCTGCTTTCGACTTGCCACCCGATGTCATCGTCGTCTGGCCCGACGACAATGACGGGCATATGCGGGGGCTGCCCACGACACTGGGTCAGTGGAAGCACGGCGTGTACTATCACCTTGCCTACCTGGGTGGCAACCTGAGCAAGCAGATTACGCATATGGTGCCGCCGGCGACCATCGCGGAGCAGTTCCAGAAAATCGTGCAGGCCGGGGCCACAGAGTTCTTGCTGGTGAACGTGTCGGAACTGCGCGAATACGTGATGGGCGCACGCATGATCGCCGATATCACCTGGAACGCACCGGATGTTTACGCCAGGCCGGACGCCGCCCGGCGCTATGTGGCCTGGTGGGCGAGCGAATACTTTGGCACTGCAGCGCCCGCTGTGGAAGATGTT
>JAHFUH010000624.1 GCA_023265215.1 Acidobacteriota bacterium | reverse complement strand
CGTCCGTGGTCGCTTAGGATAATGTATTTCCAATACCTGCGATTTTTCCTGGCGCCTGATTCCCATTGGAGCTGCCAGCATCGGCCGGGCAAGTCGGCGATCAACGTCTTGAAATCCAAGCACCGTTTACTGTCTGGGTTTTCAACTTCTGGCTTGCGACCTGAACACGGGTAGAACGAGTGCTCGACCAACTTGTTCTCCATAAGGACTAGGCCTCTTCCCGCAGCAGTCTGGACAACAAACGCCACGTCTGGTGAGGTCTGGTTGGCGCCTCTCTGACCGCCATCGGGTTCCCCCAGAATCGTCTGCGGATTAAGCGGCGGATCCTCGGCGTACTCCAGTTCCACGGCGTCCACAGATTCGATCAGTGAGGACACATGCTCTTTGAGAAAGCTGGAAAGAAGCAGCCTGCCGTGTTCCTGGCGGAATGGGAAATACAGGTTGGCGCAGAGCATCCATGAGCTCTTCAGATTGTGGACGCCCATGTGTTTTTCGACTTCCTTGCCAGGCGTTGCCAGGTAGGCCGGAAGTGAGCATGCCGAGCCGGTACGGATGCCGGACCAGAGCCCCTCCTCCCAGAGTTCCGGTGGCAGGATCCAGGGGCGTTTTTGACCGTTCTGCATCCCGTGTCGCTGATCGGCCATGTGTTGTTGCCGCCATCCGACTTGGTGCTGAGCCATCTCGTCGTTGAAGTTTCGCATTTCTTCCTCGCTATCGATGCTAGTTGCTCAAGGCAACCTGCGCAAACTGATAACCTGCTCATAGCGGTCCATGATGAAGCAAATCCTCTATGAACATTCGTGGGACAAAGAGCCTCACGAGATCCCCAATAGAGCGCACCCGGCATTTTGGAGGCGCTGTGGGATATGTCGCGCGGCATTTCAAGCTACATATCGGTGAGCGGTTCCCAATAATTATACCGGTACAATTCGTAAATCAAATGAATATGTCCTGATCCGCGGAGAAGGTGATCTGGACTCAATCTCAGGATTTCCTTGGGAAATAGTATGGACGGGGAATAAGGGAAGTGGCTACAAAGCCAGCCGTTCGAGGACGGCGAGAATTGTTACGATCCCCTCAAGCCATGAAAAGATAAGGATTTACATTCCGATTGCATCCTGAGTGTTGATGGTGGAATTGCATAAATCCTAGCGACTCGGTATTGCAGGCGGTTGCATTGGCATAATGCTATAAACAATTTGCTCTTACCTCGTTTCGGGGTGCCATAGATAAGCCGAGAACAGGGTCCCGTATATGCTAATTCCCTTTGACTTCAAAGCTCTATCTATCCGATTATGTCGCTATTAGCCTTTTTAATTTACACCTTTTGCGGGATGGGATGAGAGCCAGCTTCTGCACTGTCCTGTTTTTTGCCTTAGAGAATTCACTTGCCGGTTGTATTAGGGAAAGGAGACTCCCGTGATTCTCAGAAAAAGCATTTGCGCTTTGTGCCTGTTGGTATTGGTATCAATCTGCGGTCATGCCCAAAGTCAAATGGGCGAAACAACTCAAGATGGGTTGTGGGTTGTCGCAAGCGGTGGTGATAATGGTCTGCGAATCACGGCATTGAACCTCATTCAGCGGATACGGCTGGAAGTGATCACTCCAAGCGGAGAGCGAATCTACGATTCCAATTCCCAAAATGGCAACACGGTTGGATGGGATCTTTCGGAACAAAATTCCCAGTTGCTGCAAAACGGCTATTACGGCTGTCTGGTGACGCTGGAAGACTTGGCGGGAGATATCAGCCATCGATGGGGCGCATTCCAATTCAAGGATGGACATGTGACATTTTATCGGCGTGATCTTAAAACGCTGTCAGACACGCCGGGCGTAAATGAACAAACAGAAGCCGCAGCCTCATCGGAGGAGCCTGCGCCGGTCACACTTCTTGCACACGACGGGGCAGATGGATGGATAATGACGGGAAAGGGAGGTCTGAGTTTCCGGCTCGGCGGTCTGTTGGGAAAAGACGCCGAGCAGATGCGACTGACTGCGGACGGGAGGCTGGGAATTGGGGTTAAGGATCCGCAAGCCAAATTGGATGTTTCTGGTCTTATTCGAACATCCGAAGGCATTATTTTCCCTGATGGTTCTATTCAGAGAACAGCGGCTAGCTCGGCATTCATAACAATCAGAAGCGACGAATACAGGAAAGGCATGGCTTTTATCAGCAGCCCAGAGAGTATTGCTTTGCAAAGCAATCCGGCGAATGAAGGCTTCTCAAATAATCTGCTTGTGCAGAATATGCATGGGAATATCAAAACGCTGACATTAACAGGACCCAGCAATACGTTTTATGGCTTGAACGCCGGGGCAGTTGCAACTGGAGCGCCTAATTCTTTCTTCGGTGCGGACGCTGGTAAAAACACCACCGGGGGTTACTACAACGCATTCTTTGGGTCTGGTGCGGGCAAAAGCAATGTCACAGGTATGAATAACTCATTCTTCGGAGAGAACGCTGGGAGTAACAATACTATGGGCGGTGCCAACTCGTTTTTTGGTAGTGATTCCGGTGCTTATAATACCACCGGTGGGGACAATTCATTCTTCGGGGGTCTTGCAGGCAACCAAAACACTACCGGTAATAGCAATTCGTTCTTCGGAGGGGATGCTGGTCGAAATAATACCACGGGCGGAGAGAACTCGTTCTTTGGAATGCACACAGGCGACGCGAATACATTGGGTTATATGAACTCATTCTTCGGGAATAACTCCGGTTCGTCTAACACCTGGGGCGGAGAGAATTCGTTCTTTGGGGTGGGTTCTGGTAATTCTAACACTGCGGGAATTGGTGACTCGTTCTTTGGGATTGGCGCAGGTGGCAACAATAGAACGGGCGCTCTTAATTCGGTCATCGGGAGTTATGCAGGCACCTCTAACACTTCTGAATCATACAATACTTTTATGGGAAGCTACTCCGATGGTGCTGCGGGGATAACGAATGCCACGGCGCTTGGTTTCAGGGCCAAAGTTACCCAAAGCAATTCGCTCGTACTCGGCAGCATTAGTGGCATCAATGGCGCGACTGCCGATACCAATGTAGGTATTGGTACTACGAGTCCGGGAGAAAGACTGGTGGTTAACGGAAACCTGAAGATCCTGACTTCTGGGAACGGACTGATATTTCCGGATGGCAGCAAGCTGACAACTGCCAACTTGGGAGGCGGTGGCGGGCCAGCAGGCCCCGCCGGACCTCAGGGACCCATCGGATTACAGGGACCCATCGGACTTCGGGGACCCACCGGACTTCAGGGACCCACTGGACCTCAGGGACCCGCGGGCGATACGGCCGTTATAAACGGTGGAACGATCAATGGAAACCTAGGCATCGGCACCACAAGTCCTGACAGGCAACTGGTAGTAGAAGGCGATCAGGCTTTGGCGAGGTTCAGGCGTTACTATGGGACCAGCACCATTTATGCACCCGCCTTGTTGATGGAACGTGCAAGAGGAACGCAAGCGGCTCCCGAAGACATCATCGCAGGAGATTATCTTGGCAAAGTGCAATTCCGAGGAAGAGTCAGTGCCAACTCGGCGAATAATGGATATCCCGAA
>JAHFUH010000623.1 GCA_023265215.1 Acidobacteriota bacterium | reverse complement strand
CGGAGCAGGCTCACTCTATCGACGCTCCACAGGAACAAATATCCTATGTTCCCGTCGGATAAGAACCGCGAGTGCCAGCCACGCAATAATAAAAACCAGCATCAATCGTGCAAATCCCTGCGTGGTCAATGCAAGGTGGTGGACGCCTATAAACCAGATTCCTGCGGCAAACAGGTCACCCAGGCGCACGAAAAAAGTGTCGATGACTTGTTTTGCCTTGTATTTCATTTCTCTCGTGGCCGGCAAATAAAGAGCGGCCCGAAGAGTGTTCATCAGGGAATAATCCTGGGAATTTTCCGTAATCTTGACCGCGCGCACAACCCACAGTGCCGGAAGAAGCGCCATCATCCCATATCCGAGAAAAACAATGATGGGAACTAGCAGGAGCGCACCCCAGATCTCCATTATTTTAAGAATTCTTGAAACCAGCAGGCCCTGAATCGAAACAGCCAGCAGGTTTACCCAGAAAAAGAAGTCCGCGTTCAGCTGCAGTTTGTTTTTTTTGATTGCTTCCTTCATTTGCGCATCCGTCAGGGCGGGGATTTGAACCGATGCCGAGAGCCGGGCGTGTTCATTAAAGGTCTCACGACGGATCTGTTCGCCGGTTGTGTTGACGATATTAAGCACCAGGATCAGCAGCGCGATATAGAGCAGGTAGCGATGTTTCCAAATGAGCTCAAATCCCCCCTCGCGGCCCAGAACATCCTCTGCCTTTTTCTTCTGGGTTTGACTGGAGAGTCCCGGCTTTTCGCGATTGTCGATCCAGCATGTCAGCGCAATACAGATTGCAAGCATGCCCCCTGCCACCAACAAAAGCGGATTCGTTCCCAGAAGATTCCCCAATCGCGCAGCTGCAAGAGGTCCAACGATAGCCCCGATAGAGGAACCCATCATAATCAGCGGGAACAATCGTTTTCCTTGCTGCGGGTCGTAAATGTCATTGCCATAGGCCCAAAATTGGGCAATGACCATGTTGTTGAATATGCCGACCCAGATAAAAAAGATCACTCCCATGTAGCGAACCTGCAGTTCCGCCAATATATAAAAGATTACAAGGTTGGAGATGAAGAAGGCCGAGACATATGAAATCAGCTTTTTCCTTGCAACTCGCGCCGCAACTGCGCCATACGCTTTGACTGTAGGGATGAGCAGCAATGCCATTATTGCAGTGCCCGTATTTGCCCAGTCTGTTGTGACAAATGCCTCGCGTACGGGTTTCAAAATATAGTAAGCGGCCAGCAACATAAAGATATTGAAGGCCATCAGAACCGCTGTTAATCCTTCGCCGGGATTGATAACCGTCACAATGCTCAAAAGCCGTTCCGGTACGCTCGCTTTTTGTTCGCTGATTGCTGACATGACTTGGCGCCCCCCCGCCGGGCTTATTACGCATCTAAAAGAATAATCGCAAATATACCCATCAAAAATAAAACGCCACGGATTGAGCGGATTTCAATGATTTATGAAAAGCTTCATTTTCTTGCATCCATGATAATCAGTGAAATCTTTGGTGTTTTGGCCTTACGCATTCATCATCTGCGTTTTTCTGCGTATGCCGCGCCCCCTCAAGTTATTTATTCGAAACAGGAAGAGGATCGCCCCGGCTTATGAAATAGGGATTACCGTAAGCTTCCTTTATGCGCCCAGCCTGGATGCCTCCCTCCATGCCGGCCCATGTCATGAACCACACCCACTTCGGCTGTGATTTGAGGACCTCCGCTGAGGGTGGGGAGCCCAATTCTCCGAGCGCAATGGGCTTTCCGTTGGCAACTGTGAGAATTTCATAATAGAAGCGTTCATTCAGTTGGCCATAGTTGTCATAACTGACCACGTCGACGTATGGCTGCCCGGGGAAATAGTTGTAGAATTCGCCGCCCGGTGCCGGGCCGTTCTGGTTCCACACCCAGAGCAGATTGTTCAAATGGTGCACGTTGACCATGCGGTTATACACTTCCCGGTAAAGCTGCTGGGTTCCATAGGCCCCCGGGCGGCCGCCCCACCAGAAAAAGGAACCATTGTTTTCGTGCATCGGGCGCCAGAGAACGGGCACATTGGCATCCTGAAGCTGTTTCAGGAAGCCTGCCGCGGTGTCCATGTATTTTTCCCAGCGCTGGTGCAGAGGCGAATCGGAAGTGATGAGTTCCAGCCATTGCTCTTCGGTCAGCCTGGCCTGAACGCTGCCGCTCCAACTCGAACTGGGACGGCCGTTTTCACCAGCTTTCCCCGGTTCATCTTCGGTTGGTCGGAGCATGTGCCAGCAAAGTGTGATTATCGAGCCGGCTGCGGCTTGTTTTTTTGCCTCCTCTATCATCCTGTCTCGATGGGTTATGGCATCTTTATCTTCGCCGTCCAGGAAACCAAAATCCGAACCCCATATAGCAGGATATTTGCCGGTGAGTTCAAAAATTTTATCGCTGTGCTGTGACAGGTTGTTAGGAAAGTTGTGATGGCCCGTCAGAATACCATTGCCTGATATGGCACAAAGCTTTTTCAACAGCGATCGAGCCTCAGGCGTGGCATTGGGATTCACGGGTTCGCAGTTATATGCCGGCGGCTGAGTTTTGGCTGGAGGCGGTCCAGCTTGAAAAGGCGCGCTTCCCTGCGGCATCTTGGGTTGTGGAACTGTTTGACCGGGCGCCGGCGCCGCCTGGCCAAAGGCGGTCGCCACGCAAATTGAAATAAGGAGAATCGAGGATGAGATCCGCAAAATAGTTCGGAAATTCGACGGGCGCATGGGGGCATCTCCCTTGAGACTATAAATTTCCAACAAGACTCAAATGCTTCGAAAACTACAAACGCGATATCCTGTCCAGCGCTTCATGAACCTTTTCAGGTTCGCCAAACGCTGTCAATCGCACATATCCTTCGCCCGAAGGCCCGAAACCCGCTCCCGGCGTAGTTACAACATTCGCCTTGGTGAGCAGAAGGTCAAAAAATTCCCATGAGCCAAGCCCCTGCGGCGTTTTCATCCAGATATACGGGGCGTTTACGCCGCCGTATGTTTTATAGCCCAATGAGGATAAGGTTTCGCGGATGAATCTTGCGTTATCCATATAAAGGCCGATTATATTTCGTATCTGCTTTTTTCCTTCGGAAGAGTATGTCGCGGCCGCTCCCGCCTGGGTTATGTAGGACACTCCGTTGAATTTTGTGCACATCCGCCTGTTCCAAAGCGGATTCAAGGCAATGCCGCGCGCTTCCTCGGAATAGGCAAGCAATTGTTTCGGGACAATCGTAAATGCGCACCGGACGCCGGTAAACCCGGCCGTTTTGGAGAAGCTGCGAAATTCAATTGCAACCTCTTTCGCTCCTTCAATTTCATATATCGAATGTGGTATCGATGGATCGCTGATGTACGCCTCATACGCCGCATCGAAGAGTATCACGGACTTGTTTGCCTTCGCGTAGGCAACCCATCTTTCGAGCTGTTCTTTTGTGGCAACGGCCCCCGTCGGATTGTTCGGAAAGCAGAGGTATATCAGATCCGCCTTTTCTTCGGGCGGCGCAGGGACGAAATTGTTCTCTGCCGTTGCGGGCATATAGACGATCTTCTGATACATCCCCTG
>JAHFUH010000125.1 GCA_023265215.1 Acidobacteriota bacterium | reverse complement strand
TCAAACGTTCGGGGTCGGTATCGGGGTCGAGCTTTCTATATTCCGCAAAACTATATCTTTTCAACCAAGTCATTTGGGGCACCATTGGTATGAATATCGCTCAAAGATCGGCGTTTTTTTAAAGCTCGACCCCGACCCCGATTTGAGAGCTTTGAACGCTGAACGGGGAACCTCTCATTGGTATTCTGCTTGACAGGAAGAGGCTTGGACGCCTAGAGTTGGGACAATTACAGCTTTATCCAAACGATCGGCAGCTTGCTGATTTGAAGTTTGTATGAGGATAGCCGCATCGATTTTTTTGAGGAGGAACAGACGCAATGAAAGGGCATCTAACAGTAGCCGTAATCGTGGCGCTGTGCCTGGGATTATTCTGCAGTTTTCCATCGATGAACAATCAGGCTCAGGCTCAGGCCAAGGCAGCGCCGGCTAAGAAAGCCGCGCCGGTCTCGTCGGCTGGCAAAATTACTGTGCTCAATCCTTTGGGCACTCCGCCCCCGATCAAATTGAAAGACATGGCGCCGCGCATGGATACGCTGGACGGCAAAACCATCTATATCGTGGATGACGGGTTTGTAGGAGGAATCAACCTCCTGCAGGAAATGGTTGTTTGGTTTAACGCGAATTACCCCAAAACAACTATTGTTTTAAAGAGAAAAGGCGGCCAAGGCTTTGACTCTGAAGACCCTCAATTGTGGGCTGAGATCAAAGAAAAAGCCAACGCGGTTATCATCGGGATGGGCCATTGAAGCCAGTGTGCGCCAGCGGTCGTTGGCCACTCCGTAAATTTTGAAGCAAACATGCGCATCCCTGCAATCCCTCTAGTCATTTCTGAGTTCTACCAGCAAGAAACAGATAAAGCTACACAATCCGGCATGCCCGGCCTTCGGATTCAGTGGGTCCTCGGCCCGGTTTGGGCAAAAACGAAAGATCAGCTGCGCAGAGACGTCATCAATGGCGTCAGTCCGATCACCAAACAGCCTGTGATGAAGGAGCTTGTCGAAAAGCTTACCAAGCCTCTGACGCCGGAAGAAAAGAAGACCGGAGAAATCAAACGGGACAAAGGGCCGGCTACTTTTACCGATACTCCGGAAAATCTGCAAAAGAAGTTCATGGACAACAGGTGGACTGATTTTCTGCCCATCGTTCTGCCGACACAGAAGCTTGTCGACGAGATGCTGAAAGGGACCAGCCATCGTCCCGACGAGGAAGTCGGCAAAATGTCTCCAACCAACACCGGAACATATTTTGAGTTCTGGAAATTTACCGTAAAGGACGTTGCGATAAACGCGGTCATGGCCGGCTGCAAACCGGAATATCTGCCGATTCTGCTGGCAGTAGGTTCCACGAACAAAGAGGCCATATCGGTGTCGGACAATTCCTTTGTGGACGCCATGGTCATCAATGGACCCATTCGCGACGAAATAGGGCTGAATTATGGAGTCGGCGTCATGGGGCCGTACGCTCATGCCAATACAACGATTGGAAGAGCATGGAGCCTGATGGCCATCAATCTCGGCAACTGCGGAAAAGTGGGAACGACCTACATGGGCGTTGTCGGAAATCCGATGAACCTGATCAACATAGTGATCGCCGAGAACGAAAAAGAATCCCCTTGGGCGCCTTTCTCAGTCCAAAAAGGTTACAAGAAGAACGAGAACATCGTAAGCATATTTGAAGGATGGGGCGTTCTTTCCGCGGCCAACTGGCGACAAGCCTCTTGGGGAGCCGAGATGAATTATCCCAAGATAATCAAAGACATCTTTGCCCAACAAGGCATGTTGTTCGGGGCTTGCGCAATACTCAGCCCGCCGATTGCCAAGTTTGTAGCGGGTGCCGGGTACGACACGATTGAGAAGTTCAATCAGTACTTGTCACAACCGGATGCACCGGCCGGTGGAGCTGCCGGCGGCCCCGGCGGTGGACGTGGAGGCTTTGGCGGTGGTATGGGTGGCGGCAACAATGCCATCATTGTTGCCGGAGGAACCAACAACAACTATTACAGCATCGGCGGCATGCGGTATCTGCAGGCTGTCCAGATCGACAAATGGCGGTAACCTGGAGCTGTTCGTAAAAGCGCAATAAAAGACGCCACGGATTGCATGGATTTATAATTTTCTGTTTAATCTAGTGAAATCCGTGGCCTTTTGTTTTTTTTATCGAAATTTCTGGTATTCTGGGGACGTATTACCCTTTGTACATTTACGCCAACTCGACAACACGGAGGAACAAGCATGAAATTGCGCGTGGCAGTGATAGCAATTTTGTGCATAGGCCTTTTTTGCAGCTTTCAATATTTAAGCGATCAGGGCTATGCGCAAGGCAAGAAGGCAGCTCCCGCAGGTAAAGCGGTGGCTATGCCGAAAATTACTGTACTCAACCCGATGGGAACGCCGCCGCCAATCCAGGTGAAGGCGATGGCCGAGCGTCCGGCAACGCTGGACGGCAAGACCCTCTACTTTGTGAATACGGGCTATATCGGAACCGACCGCCTGATGGCAGAAATGATGGATTGGTTCAAAAAGAACTATCCCAAAACCAACCTCGTTCTCAGAAGCGGGAGCATGTCCAGCATCACTCCGGCCTTGCAGGCGGAGATTGGCGAAAAAGCGGATGCGGCGATTGTTGGACTGGGGCATTGAAGTGTCTGTGCTCCGGGGGCAGTTGCCATCTCGATAAAAATAGAAGCCGAAGCGAAAAAACCTGCAATACCTCTCATCATTTACGATTTTGCCAAACAGGAAGCTGAGGTAGCCTTCAATAAAGGCATGCCCGGCCTCCGAATTCAATATTTCCGCGGCCCGGTTTGGGGCAAAACCAATGAACAGATCAGGAAGATGATTGTTGAAGGCAACAATCCGATCACCGGAAGACCGGTTGTGCAGGAACTGGTGGAAAAGCTCACCAAGCCCCTGACTGCCGAAGAAAAGAAAACGGGGGAATTAAAGCCGCCTATGGGGCCGGCTACGTATACCGGCACTCCGGATGAACTTCAGAAGTTATTCCTGGATAATCGATACACCGATTTCATGCCGGTGATCCTGCCGACGGAAGAAAAAGTGGCGGAGATGCTGAAAGGCACAAGCCACAAACCCGAAGAACCGCTTGGCAAAATGAATCCTCAATCTGAGGCCGGTGAGACCTGGAGTTACACGGTAAAGACTGCAGCCATCAATGCGGTCATGGCGGGCGCCAAACCGGAATATCTCCCGGTCATCCTCGCAATAGGTGCATCCGGACAGGAAGGCATAAGTGTCTCTGACAACGGCTTCATGTCGGGCGCTGTAATTAATGGTCCCATCCGCGATGAAATCAAGCTCGCCTACGAGATTGGTGCCGTGGGACCCTTTGCGCAGGCCAATACGACTATCGGAAGAGCCTGGAACCTGCTGTCCATTAATGGTGCAAACTGCGGAAAAATCGGGACGACCTACATGGGCACAGTAGGCAACCCCATGAACGCGATCAATATCATCATTGCCGAGAATGAACGGGATTCTCCATTCAAGCCATTGTCCGTGAGGCGCGGATACAAGGAGGGCGAGAATGTTATCACCCTATTCAGAGGGTGGGGTATTCTTTCCGCGGCAAACTGGAAAGCCGATGCCTGGCGCAACGACATGAATTATGCTCAGATCATCAAAGACATTTGCGACCAGCAAGGTAGCATGCACGGGTGTATTGCAGTCCTGAGTCCGCCCATTGCCAATTTCGTGAAAGAAGCCGGGTATGATACGGCGGAGAAATTCACGGAATTTGTGAGACAACCGGTGAGTGTGCCGACTACCGACGCGCTGAACCGGATTTATCAGATTGCCGGTGATGTTGTGAGACCGCAGGGAACTGGCCTCGCTGCAGCCCCAGCTGGCCCAGCTGCTGGAGCTGGTCGTGGTGCTGCTCCTGCTGGACCCGCTACCGGAGCAGCTCCTGCCGGAGCGCCGCCTGCTGGCGCCCGCGCCGGAGGGCCTGCCGGAGGAGGACGCGGCGGCGCTGGCGGTGGCCGAGGTGGATTCGGTGGTGGCGGCATTAACTTTAGCGTAGTCGTCACAGGTGCATCCAACAACAATTACTGGATGATGGGCGGTATGGCGCCGGGCGCGGCAATCCAGATCGACAAGTGGCGGTAATAGCTTTCAGCTAGCAGCATTCAGCCGTCAACTGAATCCAAAAATAGAGCGGGCCGCGTTAAGCGGCCCGTTTTATTTTGTGCCTCAACCCTTCTTAATCCCCGTCAGGATGGCTTCCGTACCGTTGACGGCTCACAAGCAATTTGCCAGTCTAATGCTAGTAATGGCAAGTTACGCATAGGAAAATCATGGCGGAATTGGTTATCAAGAATCTCCCACCGCGTCTTCATCTTCTGCTCAAGGAGGAAGCTGCCCGAAACCCAAGATCCATGATCCAGCAGGCGATCCATTTACTGGAATGCGCTTTGGAAAATGCAGTTCCTATGAACGCACAAAAGTTGCCAGTTCCGATCGATCTCGGCGTGCATCACGACCAAAAGTGGATTTATAAGACAATCAGGGCAGGCCGCTCATGATCGTAGCGGATACTAACTTGGTCGCGTAGCTTGTTCTTAAACTGGATAGAACCCCCGAAGCGCTTGAAATCTATCGCCGGGATTCTGCGTGGCGTGTTCCGCAGCTCTGGCGCCACGAATTCCTCAACGTACTCGCAAGTTATCTTAGGTTTGACCGCATGCCGATCGAGCGGCTTATCCCAGCTTGGGATAGCGCCAATCGAATTTTTGGGGCTTGCAGTTGCGAGTTGGATATGGCGGAGGTGCTAAGGTTAGCTGGAGAGCGGAACATTACCGCTTATGATGCTCAATATCTATGGCTTGCGCGGAGCTTGGGCGTTCCGCTGATTACAGAAGACCGAAAGCTGCTTCGCAGTTCACCGAAGGAGGCGATTACTATAAAGCGGTTCCTGATACCATTGCAGGAAATCTGAGATGGTTGTTAGCAAAAGCGCATGCCCTCAGCGGATCATTTTGCTCACAAGTCCCTCCGAAAAGAAAACGGGCCGTTTTAGGCGGCCCGTTTTCTTTTTCTACTGGCGGATGATGCTAACTAAAACTACCGCCAGGCGTCAACCGAATTGCCACGGCCGACTCCGAAATCCGTGACGAACCAGGTTGTTTGCCCGGCGCCCGCCACAACAATATTTACCTGACCCGCCTGGAAAGGCTTCATCATTGTGTCGGGAGCTTCTTTGACCTGCTTGTATTGTGTTGCGAGAGGTTCCATGCCCTGAATGGCCATGGATGAATTCATGGTCGAAATAACGCCATTGCCCCAATAGGAAGCAACGGTTTTTTCGACATTGTTCGCCAGCCATTTGCTGAGATCCGCTTTTGTGGCGAAGCTATTGGGTTCGTCATGCAGTATTCCGGCAACGGCAGGATCCATGACGATGGTAGCACCCATTCCGGTCAGCGATCTCATGTAGTCGCGTAGCAAATATTGGGGTGGATACCATCTTTGGACTTCGCCCACACTTGAGATATAGCTCCATCCTGTTCCCACCGAAACGGTGCTGTCGGTAGCTTTGGCGCCCTTCAATACATGAGTGGGCTGCCAACCCGCCGGAAGAGCTTCCTCGTTTTCGGCGATGCACAGGTTGTTATATTGAATGCTGCTTCCGAGGGAGCTGAATGTCGTTTTGCCGGCATGCAAGTTTCCCGCGGATTTTGATAAAAGGGTGAAACACCGTCCGACCACCGAATTGACCTCGTTATGCGGACCCATGACGTTACTCTTGTAGTTCATTCCGATCTCGTTCCGGATAGGGCCGTTGACCAAAATCATGTTGGCCATCGAACTGGTCGAATTGCCGAAAGGAACGGACTGGGCCACTGCAAGGATTAACGGGAACATTTTCGGCTTTGCCCCGGCCATAACTGCGCATACGGCCACTTTCTCAACCGTAAGGTTTCGGGGGCCTCCCGGATACCCAAGCCTCTTTACAACCGTGTCCGGAGTCTTGCTGGTACCCTTGAGCATTGCAGCCACTCTCTCTTCCGTAGGAAGAATGATGGGATTGTAGTCTGTCCAGTCTTTATCTTTAAAAAGCTGCTGCAGAGCATCTTCGGTGTCCGGAGGCAGCAGGCGCGGTTCCTCGGCCGATCCTTTCGGCGGTCCCGCGTATTTCTCATCTTCCGTAAGCGGATTTGTCAGGGCATTGATGACGGCCTTCATCATTGGTTTCCCGCTCACGAAATCGTTGCTTTCGTAAATGTATTTGTGATGTACGGATTTGGGCTGTCCCGCTACCGGGAATGGAAAGCCGACATAACGTATCGGCATGCCGTTTGTATATTCGAAATTGTATCCTATTGCAAACTTCACTATGTTGGAGGCGGCGGCGCCTACGGTTGGAACTCCCATTTTTTCAAGCTTTTTGCAGTGTTCGCTCACGGCGGACGTGCAGCCATCTCAGCCAGATATGCCGATCAGCGCGGCATTTGCATTCTGCTTGATTTCTGCCCACAATTTGGGATCGTCGGCCGTATACATCCCGGTTTTCCTCTTGATAACAACTTTCAAGCTGGGGATGTTCTGGGCGAACCAGGATTGCATTTCTTCGAACACGCTGTAGCCGGCTTCAGGTCCGCCCCAGCTGATGTCCACCAGGTAAATCGTTTTTCCCTCGAGCTTGTCCAGCCGAGGGGACAGGGGTGTTCGATCCATCATCTTGCTTGTGATGACAGGATTCATTACCGTGATCAGCGGTTTCTGCTGCGCGTCCACTCGGGCTATTCCGACGAACGCCACGGTCGCTATGACCAATGTTATTAAGCTTGTTAGAAACTGCTTTCGTCTCATTTTTCTTCCCTTCCGATGCGTTTGAAATGGCACTTGATTCGGCCTGTTTTTAGCACAATCTTGCATTACTGCACAAGCATAAACGCTGCAATCTCAAGGGGCTCGCCCGTAGGCCGCTCGCTATAGATAGAAATTTGTGGTGGCCAATTGTGTTTTGTGGACGTCCTACGTTGACTTTGATGTGCACGTGGTCGTAGGCGTTGACGGTTTCTAGGCGGCTTAATGGCATGCGCAAGAATTACTTGGCATGTTGGCGCGAGCGCCGGGCGGGCAGATGCAGGGCGACGCGACGCAGGCGATGCGGTGACATCGTCGAGGAGCGGCAACGAAGCAGATGCCCGCCAGCGGGCTTGGGGCCGGCAGCAAAATGCCAAGTAATTCTTGCGCATGCCCGAAGTGACAAAAAATCCACGGCTACGTCAACGCCCACGCAAACAAAAAAGCTATTGGGGATCCGCCAATATTTCTTTGACTCTTCCGACCAATCCGGTTGTCAGCCTGACTTTGATGCCATGGGGATGGTTGGGAGAATTCGTCAGGATATTCGATACGATCCCTTCCGTCAGTTTCCCGGAGCGCTGATCCTCCTTCAGAACAATGCGCACTCGCGCTCCAGGCTTTATATCCGATCGCTTGCTTCCATCCATCACCGTTATCCTTCTTTAGAACTGTTTTCGATAATCAAACGGAATTAAAACACTTTCTTTGATATTCAGCACCATAAAATGGAGATGGGTCGGCGAACGACTCGGTTGAGCATTTTTGCCTGTCCTGCCCACAGTCGCAATTATCGACCCCGTGCGGCAAAAGGCGCCGGCATTCGTGCGGATTTCATTCAGGTGAGCAAAATAAAAAATGCGGTCGTGCAAAGGATCCAGCGCCCAGATATAGCGGCCGCCTCGAGTTTCCGAATCCGTGTTCCAGTTGGATTCAATGCTCAGGATCAATAGGTCCACCGGCGCTAAAATCATCACCGGCCTGTGAGTTCGATCATCCATTGAGTCCTGGTTTTGATCGCGGATAAAAATGTCGTAGGCCGGATGGCCTCCATGGCGGTTCCCATCATAGAAGTCATACCCTTTGATTGAAGAAGCATATCGGATGTCCGGCTGAAATCCACCCGCGCCCATGTCTTTGACGCCATAGCCTTGTACCGGAAATAGCCATGGGGATTCCTGTCCAAAGGAATAATTCCTGCACAGATCCTTAAGAGACTGGAAAATTAAAGGAAATTTCTTCTTTGCTTCCTCTTTTCGAATGGTTTGGTCCCGGACAGATTTTTCAAAATGATTCCATTCAGCGATAGGATCCGGCGCACCGGCGAAGGCAAGGAAAAGAGCCATGAATAGGGTCGTCACTATTAATCAAATCTCCGCAGTTCCGGCTTCCCGAAATTCAAATTATCTAGAAGGTATTGGATGTATCCTTCGAATGTGAACCAACCATCCATGCCGTACTTCGTCCCGGCTTTTTCAATGTGAAATTCCTGCGCAGGCATAAAACTGTAACCTACGAGGAATAATTTTCTTCCCTGTGGGGATCGGCAAACATCCAGGACAATGGATATATGGCCGATGCCGCCTCGCTCGTTCTGGACAAACATATCTCCGGGTGCTATCTGATCGGCAGCAATTGGCTTACAGCCAATTTTTAACGCATGGGAGTTTGTATTGGCAAAAGCCCACTTCAGGAATTGCTCAAGAGATTTTCCGGAATTCGCAAATGATATCCTATGGCCACTGTAATCAAACAAATAGAAATGATCCAGATTCCCCGCCGTTTTGTGGTACTCAGCCCAAAACCGCATGGCGAAATCTGCACACTGTTCCAGATCCGATTGAAACAGCAGAGGCATCTGCACTACGCCATAAACGGAATAAGCCCCGGGTTCAACCGCTTGACCCCTATAATTCAAAATGATCGGCTGTGCTTTCAATTGCAGGTTTTGCATCCAATTGCTGTAGGAATCTTTTGGATAACTCTGGCGCCAGTATCCATGCGGGACTTGGATTGAGTTTTTTATACCCAAACCTTGGCTGAGACTGGGTAAGGAAAGGCCCAGCAGGAGGAACAAGGAACCGATGCGCATTGCACTAAATCCTTAATGCTATGAAGCGTTTCCATTTAATCCGTTATTCGTAATTCGCAACTTGCCTTCGGCGGCTGCCATTAGGCGATCGAGGCCGGTGCGGTTGACGGCGCTGACGGCGACTGCATCATAACGGCGGCAAAGCCTTTCAATGTCGCCTGGATCGACTCTGTCGGACTTATTCATCACAATCAGCCTGGGAATCGCGGTGAGATCCAGATCTGCAAGAACTCGCACGACTGCATCCATTTTGGTTTCCAGGTTGGGATCGGAGGCGTCAACCACTTGGAGGAGAAGATCTGCGTCCGACAATTCCTCGAGAGTAGCCCTGAATGCGGTAAGCAGATCTGGCGGCAGGTCCCGGATGAAGCCGACCGTGTCGGTAATGATCACTTCTCCCTCGCGCGGGAAGCGAAGCCGGCGCGAAGTGGGATCCAGCGTTACGAACATCTGGTCGGCCGTATCGATGCGGCTTTCTGTCATTGCATTCAGCAGCGTGCTCTTTCCCGCATTTGTGTATCCGATAATCGAAAGCACCGGCAAGCCCTGGCGCATCCTGCGTTGCCGCCGAACGCTTCTTTGCCGGGAAAGTTTTTCAATTTCTTTTTCGAGACTGCTGATGCGGCTGCGTGTCCTGCGGCGGCCAATTTCCAGCACGGTCTCGCCCGGGCCTCTACCGCCGATGCCGCCTGTCAGGCGAGACAGGCCTGCGTCTTCTTCAGTAAGTCGAGGCAGGGAATACTTCAGCTGGGCCAATTCCACTTGCAGCTTTCCGTCCCGGCTGCGGGCCCGCTGCGCGAAAATATCAAGTATCAGCTGGGTTCGGTCGACGGCTTTCAGGCCCGTACTGTCTTCAAAGGCGCGTGCCTGGGCAGGCTTGAGGTCGATATCGAAGATGGCGACATCGGCGCTGCGGCGCATGGCGGCAAGGACTACGCGCTGGAGCCGCCCCTGGCCGATCACCGTGCGTGGATGAATCCGACCGCCCGATAAATGAAACACTTCCGCAATTTCAACTCCGGCTGCACGAACGAGTTCCGTTATTTCGAATAGAGCGGACTCTCCGAGGGTTATTGCCAGGATCAGGGCTCGCTCTTTTTGCGTTTCTCCCGCACGCCTTCCGATAAGCCTGGAAAATTCACCCTCCAGCGCTTTTATTTCAGATTCGAAATCAAAATCGAGCTGGTAAATATCACGCGCTTCAATTTTGCGGAATGGTTCGCGCTCCTGCGCCCCATCGCCCATTCCGGGAAGAATATGGGCAAGCTCGATCTTGGTCGCTTCTCCGTTCTCGGCTACCTGAATCATTGCGATCAAGTCCAGGCGGAGCAAAGCAAGGTCATTCAAGTCGTCCTGCGTCAGGGTTTCACCTCGGAGATGCGTGTGGATAAGCCTGAGGCCGCGGAACCGTCCTGCGCCTCCACGAAGCCGGCCGATGTCCGGCAACTCAAGGTGTGTGGCGTCTCCTACTATTACGTTGCGCACATTTCCCTCGCGCGAAAGCAAAACTCCAAGCTGCCGCCCAAGTTCTCTTGAGAGAGCTGACATGTGGCGTGCTAATTCGGGAGAAACCACTTGATGAGGCAAAACACGCCGGCGGAAAGTGCGTTCCAGTGCTCGTCGCTGGGATTGTTTTATTCCTGAAATGTTCCCGCTTATTTGAATAGACTTGCTCCTTATTTTTGGCTAAAAACTAATTATAACAAATATTAGAGTCTTAGGGACTTTGCGACTTAGGGCATGCGCAAGAATTACTTGGCATTTTGGCGCGAGCGCCGGGCGGGCAGATGCAAGGCGACGCGACGCAGGCGATGCGGTGTCATCGTCGAGGAGCGGCAACGAAGCAGATGCCCGCCCGCCGCCGCGCCCC
>JAHFUH010000622.1 GCA_023265215.1 Acidobacteriota bacterium | reverse complement strand
CCCAGCAACTCACCTCCAAGCATTACCTCTCAGAACCCGAGCAGTGGATAGGAAACATTGGGCAAAGCCTTGGGGGTCTCACTCGCGACGAGGCCACTGCTTTCTTGGAGCAGTTCGTCAAAGAGGCCGAGAAGAAGCCCATCACTCTCACCAGCGGCGACAAGACCTGGGAGGTCTTGCCCGCGGACGTGGGCGCCCAGATCGATGTCGCGGGGGCCGTGTCGTCCGCCATGGGCTACACGCGCGACAGCAACTTCGTCGCCGACGTGGCCCGACGCTTGGTGGATAGGAAACATTGGCGGCTGTCTTCCGGGCTGTTTTCCGCAACGTTATTCCTATCCAGCCCAATCAGCTTCCGATAAGGAGCATCATGTTAACTTTCTCGGATTTTCAAGGCGATGCGAATGTAATCTTAGAGCAGATTCGGAGAAAGAAATCAGGAATTTCGCACAAATTTCCTTTTTCAACCAGCTTGCCTGAGGAATGATCGGATTGTTTTCTAATAATTGAAAGGGTTAGCCAGTACTGCAGAGGAAATTGGCGGAGGTCTGGATGGCAGTCCAAGACAATCCAGTATTTTCTTTATTGCTTCGGGCGGATTGACTGCGCACAAAATTCTCATCCGACCACCGCAGCGATCGCATTTCAACACGTCGAAGCCAAAAACGCGTTTCATTAACTCCGCCCAGCTATAGTTCCTTGGATGACCTTTGCTCGGATTTTGACATATCTCCTTTCGCGAAATCTTCTTTCCTTTTTTCTCACAACCCGGGCAATTCGATGAACTGGATGCTTCCGGGAACGCAGCCGGCACAATGCTGGATCTCCATCGGGCTGAGGAGGCAAGCACCCCATGATACTTCACAAGATTAAACCTTGGCGGCGGAACCAAAGCCGCAAGCTTCCCGATGAGATCAAGCGGTTCGAAGATCACATGCGAAGTCCCGTCTCTCCACTGATGCCTCAGAATACTGGACGCATCGGGACATAATGGAGTGACCGGTCACTACACTCTTCTGTGCTCAGGCACTCTGTGATTATGCTTGGTGTGGAAGGATTACGGTATATACTGTATATATGCAATTTGATTGGGATGCTGGAAAGGCTCGCCGCAATTTGCAGAAGCACGGGATTGCATTGGATCGGGCGATAACTGCCTTCGACGATCCTTTTGCGTTGGTCGCCCCGGATGACAAGCACTCCAATACGGAAGAAGTATGGGAGTGGCTGATTGGTGAGTCTGACGACGGCGTGCTTGTAGTCGTGTTTACCAGGCGGGAGGCGGGGTAGGTATACCGCATTATCAGCGCCAGGCGAGCCAGCCGGCGCGAAAGGAGGCGCTATGAAGAATTCAAAAGAATTTCCTTTTGAAAAAGCAAGACGCATTAGCAAGAGGGAATTGACTGCAGCCCGGAAAGCGATCGAGGAAAAAACCGGTGCGCCGCGTCCTCCCCGTGGCCGGCCGGCAAAATCAGAAGAAGATAAATATCTGGCCACTTCAATTCGATTGCACCCCAAAGTTATGACTTGGGCGCGCAGAGAAGCCCGGAAACGAGGCGTAGGCTATCAGACGATTATCAATGATGCTTTGCTGGAGAAGGCTGGTTAACACGATACCGTTATAGCCGAGATACAAATCCGTCAACTGCCCCGCAAGGAGCAGGAATTTGTAATCCGTTTCCTGATACCGTCCTCGCAAAAGCCGGAAGATAGCCAATCCAGGTGCTTAAATTAAGAATAGAGGCAGGAAAACTGCCCCTAAGGCTGGAGTTGCGCGGCTCAATTCAACCTATCTTCTGGGACTTCAATATTTATCGTGGTCCGACCCCCATATCATTCCTGAATCGACGCGATTGATTGACTTGCGCGAATCGCACACACGAATACGCTGTTGTTGCTAAATCACAAAATGGGCGGCCTGCCGTGGACACCCAAAATCCTTGTGCTCAAAAGTGCGCCCCACAAAATTGCGTTTTCGGGTGACATCGACGAGGCGCTCCAACAGGAATATGCTTTCAATCCCAGCGATATCCATTTGTCGCAGACGACCAACAACTTATTGACAACTTACAATAGTAGTCTACAATGTAGACACTATGGCCGACATTCTGGGCGGTTTTGAACAAGCAGTGCTGCTATCTTTGGTGAAACTTGATAAAGAAGCGTATGGCCGGTCCATTATCCGAGAGGCCTCGATATGCCTGAATCGGGAGGTGGCGGCCGGTGCCGTATACGCTACTCTCGATCGGCTCGAGGCCAAAGGCCTGATCGCCTCCTCCTTGTCTCCGGGTACGCCAATTCGTGACGGTAGAGCTCGCCGTTACTTCAGACTTACGGCCGCCGGAGTCAGGGCGCTCAATGAATCGAAAACAGCTCTGGAGAATCTGTGGCGAAACACAAGATGGCCGCTGAAAGGTAATGCATGACTATCAATCCTTCCATGAGGCGCGGTTCGAAGGGACAACCGGAGTTTCGGCAACCCCCTCGGTGGGCCGAGTCTTTACTTATTTCTCTATTGAGACCCCGTGACCAGGAGACCATCCCAGGGGACTTATTGGAGGAGTACCGCGAAGATCGCCTGCCTCCGTTGGGTCATGCTCGGGCGGATTTCTGGTATATCCGGCAGGTATTCATTATCGCCTGCTTTCGGCCTTTCGAGGGGGGGGCCATGAAACGCATCCTGCTATTCCTGTGTTTTTTTACCTTTGCAGCTACGACCTGGCTAAACCTAATGGAGATTACAATGCACCGCCCGGGCTTCGCCCTTCGAATCTGCATCGCGGTTTTATTGGCATTACAAAGTCTGAGTACCATCCTGTTTTTGATTTTTCGAGGAAAAAAGCGAGCACGTGGCATTTTGATGATTGGCGGATTTCTAATTACCCTCTTCGGAATTTCAGCAGTTGTATCCATTCTAAAGGCGGCTCACTTCGAGGGTTATGTTTTGCTAATTGGTTTAGGACTTATTCTGCAGGGGGTGATTACTATTGTTACGCTGGTCTCCATGCGTGGTGCAGATAAACTCAGCGTAACTTGCCAGTAATCCATTCCGTGCCCTGAGTGAACAAGCTATGACGATCTTCGATCTGATTTTTCTGGCAGCGGTTCTAACTTCGGTTATTACTCTCGTTGCAGCAGCAGTTTGCGCATTGCGCGGTCGCGGCAAAAAGTCACTTAAGCTACTGCGGAACTATGGTCTGAGTGTTGTCGTTTATTTCCTGGTTGCGCTGGCGGTTGATTTCTTCCGCCCCCAGCGTGTTATCGATGCCAGTGAACCATTTTGTCTCGACGACTGGTGTCTTCAGGTGGAGAACGTCAAACATACTTCCAATCGCTCCAGCGATTCCTATCACCTCGATCTCCGGGTGTTCAGCACAGCGCGCCGCGTTTCGCAACGCGCTAAAGGTGCATGGATCTACCTTATTGACGAGCACGGCCGGCGGTATTCTCCGGAATCCGATCCATCGGCCATCCCTCTGGATGTTCAACTTGGCCCCCAACAGTCCTTGACAACCTCCCGCGTCTTCATGGTCCCGGCAGATGTGCATAAACTGGGGCTGATAACAGGCCAC
>JAHFUH010000621.1 GCA_023265215.1 Acidobacteriota bacterium | reverse complement strand
GTACGAAACGCTTCATGCATGTCTTTTATCACTGCTTGCCGCCGAGACGGCGGCGTTCCCAGGGCTGAATCCCCCAGGAAAGCATGACTCGCACTTCCAATTACACCCGATGTGCCCGGACTACTTTCTTTTTTGGGTGTCCAGACCTTTTCAGACTTTCCAGATTTGGAACGGGTTAAAGGTTTAGATTTACTATTACGGGAAGGTTGTCAGTCAGAGCTATCCATTTTACTTTCAGGAATCGGTCGCCTTCATCGCCTCCATATCCGGTTTCCGCCAATTTTCCGGATTCATAGAGCCGAACCAGCTGAGACTCGGCTTCATCTGCAGGGGCAGGCTTAACAGCCCCGGTGTGATAAAGCGCGTCGACCAAATTTATAAATCCATTTTCAAGGTCAGCTTTGTCAGCCAGGGTGCCTTCTGACGCGAGGATAAACTTTCTCTTCTCTGCCTCTTTTACCATATCTGAGACTGAAACGCCGAATCCTGCCTTCAGCATGTCATTCATGAGTTCGCTCAGATTCGTATAATTAGCGATTCCCATCTATTTTGCTCCCTTCCTGCCAAAATTAGCGCCATTTTTTTGCATCCTGTGCTTGCCCAATGATTGACATTAGAGCTTACCAAATCTTCGTTTTGATATAAAATTGTTCCCTTTCAGCAGGATGCCCGGAGGACGTAATTTTACATTGTGCCGGCGCATGAATTCTAATATGGAGCCGCCGCGGAGGGAATAATGGGAATTTGTAAGAGTTGTCGGAAGGAAATGTCGGATGCGTCCGTCACAACCTGTGAGGGGAATACCCTGATTAAATACCCGGACGGAGAGGCCGTTCAGCCGATACCGTATGATCCCAAAAGAGATCATCTTCCGCACTGGTTCCGATGTTCCGATTGCAATGTGGCCCCGGGTGGGAAGCATCATCCGAATTGCGATCAGGAACTCTGTCCGAAATGCGGCGGGCAATTGATCAGTTGTGCTTGTTTCGAAGCTGATGTGTGAGAATGCGGAATACGCGGATGATCCCGGTATTCCGCATTCATGCAGGTTGCTGCGGGATTATGCGCCAGCGGTCTGGCTAGCCTTTAAGTTTTTCCTGCAAATTTTTGGTAAACTGGTCTCCGACATCCTTTGCCTTAGCCCGCATTATCCTCTCGCCAAAGGTTGCCAGACGGCCGACCAGGCTGACATTTGCCGAATAAGAAACATCAACATTGTTCGGTGATGTTTCAGTCAGTCTGACTTCTATTTCCGTTGAAAAATTCCCCAGCTTGGTTACATCCGCGCCTCTTCCAACTGCTTTGATGTAGTTTGGCGGGCGCACTTCGGTCAGCTTCGTCGTAAATTTCAGTTTTACTTTGAACGGTCCTACTCTCTGCGCAACCACACTTTCATACGTCTCTTTATCGATGGCTTCCATCTTTTCTGTGCCCGGCACGCAGGTGCCAAGCGTTTGAGGATCCAGCAGTGAATCCCAGACTTTTTGAATGGGCGCCTGCAGTGAAAATTGCCCTTCGATTAACATTTTGAAACTCCTTTCGCTCGTGAGTGTTTGGCCCGCTCTCAAAAAGTTCAGCGTTCCCGGTTCAGGGTTGAAAGCTTTCAACCCTGAACCGGGAACCGGTCTATATTTCTGTAACTTCGGCGGCTGTCTTTTTAAGCACATCAGCCAGGGCCTGATAGCCATGGTTTCCGAATTCAGTGACTTGGGCTTTTATGAGCGTTGCATAAGAGAGCCCTTGCGTTTTTAGCCATTCCTTATGCTTTTTGTCGGTTTGTCCCAGATAATGCCGGGCTAAATCAAGATGCTCGGAACAGATCTTGCGACACATTGGACAACGATAGTTCGGCATGTACAGTTTCCTCCTTATTTGCCTTTTGCCTTGGACGTTGCTTTTGGTTTTGCGCTTTCTTTGTCCTTTTTCTCTTTCTCTTTGATAGCCTTCAAAACCTTCTCAGGTTTTAAAACGTTGCTAAAGAATTCCGCTCCAACGGCTTGATACACCGCGTTCGCCAATGCGGGAGCGGCAGGCGCGATCGTTGCTTCAGCAGCTTCCTTGGCGCCAAATGGGCCGTTCGGCTCATAGGTGGGAACATCCAGGATCTCAATCTCCGGCATATCGCGGGTTCGGATGATTTTGTAGTCCACAAATTCAGGGTTAAGCAACATGCCCTGATCCATGGGCATTTCTTCACACAAGCCGTAACCCAAGCCCATATGAATGGATCCTTCCACCTGGCCTCGTGCACCCAAAGGATTGATGATCTGGCCGGAATCATGTACGACAAGAACATCCTGTGCTTCGACATGGCCCGTTTCCCGGTCGACTTTTGCCTTAATCGCCATGATTCCCATACCATAGGCAGGAGAAATCATGCCTTTATTGTGAGGCGTGTAGTGGCCGGTTCCGGTCAGAGGCACGCCGTCATTTTGCCTGATCGCATCCTTTACAAGATCATAGTAGGAGAGTCCTCGTTCAGGACGCAATTCAAGGTAGATTCTCTTATTCTTGGCTACGAGGTCATAGGCGATATTCTCACCCAGCTTCAACCTTGCAATATCAATAAGTTTCTGTTTTATCTGACCCGCGGCATCTTTGATTGCATTGCCGTTCATCAGCGTTTCCCTGCTGCCCCATGCACCGAGATCGGTATAGGCATGGGCCGTGTCGCCCATATGCAGGCGGATGTCCTCGATGCCGATACCCAGTTCTTCGGCGCAGATCATGGCCGCCACCGTGTTGTGGCCCTGACCGACGTCGGCTGCCTGGCTATAAAGATCGACCGTTCCGTCGAAGTTGACCTTTACGTGAGCCGATGAATAGGCATACGGAGTATCGATCCAGTTGAAGATACCTCCGGACATGTAGGCAAATGAGCAGTATCCGATACCTGAATCCTTCTCAATCTTGGGCCATTTTTCTTTGACCCTCACAGCCATCTTCTCGATGCAGGGCTG
This sequence comes from Acidobacteriota bacterium, assembly GCA_023265215.1. GTDB lineage: Bacteria > Acidobacteriota > UBA6911 > UBA6911 > UBA6911 > UBA6911. The sequence goes on along the minus strand of JAHFUH010000621.1, from coordinate 619 downwards.
AATGCCGCAGCTTTCAAACTTATACTGGCCGGGCGCTTCATAACCGGGCGCTACCGCGTTGATACGCCGGATTTCCAGCGGATCGATTCCAAGATCTTTGGCCGCTCGGTCCAATTGAGTTTCAGCGCAGTACTTTGACGGAACGGCGCCGAATCCCCTTATTGACGTGCCCCAGACTATATTCGTATAGCATCGGACACCGTCGTATCGATAGTTGGGTATCTTATAAGGCATGGTGATGAAGGTGCCGGTCAAATAAAGAGTTGTGGCTCCCAATCCGGTGAAGGCGCCTCCATTGGTCATGGCCTTTGCTTCAAAAGCGACGATCGTGCCGTCCTTTTTCAGTCCGATCTTTAGGGCTATATTTTGAGCGGTACGGTGTTCCGTGGTGGTAAATTCCTCGTCTCTATTAAAGACAATCTTTACAGGCCTTCCCGTTTTCATGGAAAGAATAGCTGCATTAACGCAATCAGGCATGGTTGAATTCTTGCCGCCATAGTGACCGCCGACATGGGGCTTGATTACGCGGATGTCGCCTTCTCGCAGCTTCAAGGCCTCCGCCAGGTTTTGCTGGACGAAGTAAGGGGATCCGGTAGAAGTCCATACCGTCAATCTGCCG
>JAHFUH010000003.1 GCA_023265215.1 Acidobacteriota bacterium | reverse complement strand
CAAACAACGAAGTGCCGCGCCTTTGGCGCTCATGGTAGCCTCAATAGCATTCCCGGCCTTACGGCCGGGCCTATTTACTGTCGGCCCTTCGGGCCTGAAAGCCATTGATCGCATGGGCGCTTCTTATTTTTTTTCAGAACCTACGCGACGCATATTCCTTGTCGCTTTTAATCCCGGCCTTAAAAGGCCGAGCTAAAATCAGACCGCCGCTACGCGGTTCAAATAGAATATTAGTCTGGCACTTATGGGGCTCCAGTGGAGCTCCGGCCTCAGCAAGTCTGGAAGGAATTTTTATGTATATCATTGGGCTGGATGCAGGTTCTGTGAGCGTCAAGGGAGTAGTCCTTGACGAAAGAGGTGAAGTGCTGGGACGGCAGTACAGGAAACACCGGGGCCATCCGCTCCCTGTTGCTCTTGAGATCCTAAAAGCGCTGGCGGGATACGGCGACTGTCTTCTCGCCATTACCGGATCGGGGGGTAAGCTCCTCGGAGGGATCCTTGGAATCGAACCGTTGAACGAGATCGCGGCTCAGGCCTGCGCCGCGAGAAAGCTTTATCCGCACATCAATACCATCATCGAGATGGGCGGAGAGGACTCGAAGCTAATCCTGCTGGATAAAGATGGGATGAAGGACTTTTCCATGAATTCGGTCTGTGCAGCAGGAACGGGTTCGTTCCTCGATCAGCAGGCGGAACGGCTGAAGCTCAGCATCGAGGAGTTCAGCGAGCTTTCTCTCACATCGCAGAAGCCACCGCGCATCGCCGGGAGATGCAGCGTATTCGCCAAGTCCGACATGATCCACCTGCAGCAGATTGCAACACCTCTGGAGGAGATCGTTGCCGGGCTCTGCTTTGCCGTAGCAAGGAACTTCAAGAGCAGCATAGCCCGCGGCAGGAGCATTGCGCATCCGGTGTCATTCCATGGCGGAGTGGCAGCCAACAAGGGCATGGTGAGAGCCTTCCGGGAGGTGCTGGGTCTCGACGAGCTCTTTGTCCCTCCTGACCACGCCCTCATGGGCGCCCTGGGTGTGGCCATGAAAGCCGGGGATGAGCAGAGCGCGGCCCCCTTCAGGCTTGAAGCCCTGGAGACGCATCTCTCGCGAACTAGAGAGTCCCTGACAGGACACCAGCCGCTCCTGCAGGAAGGAGATAGGTTCTATGAGCGGCACGTCGCGGAATCCCGGGATGTGGTCTATGCCCTGCCTGCAGGATCCGCGAGGATCCAGGGCTACCTGGGGATCGACGTTGGATCCATCAGCACAAACGTGGCGGTGATAGACAGCGCCGGCAGGCTCCTCTGCAAGCGATATCTGATGACCGCCGGAAGGCCGATCGAGGCAGTGCGGCAGGGCCTGCGGGAAGCGGCAGCGGAACTCGGGGACCGTGTGGAGATTGCCGGGGTGGGCACGACCGGTTCCGGCAGGTATATGATCGCGGACTATGTAGGCGCAGACATCGTGAAGAACGAGATCACGGCGCAGGCCACGGCGGCCGTCTTCATCGATCCCACGGTGGATACCATTTTCGAGATCGGCGGACAGGACTCGAAATATATCGCGATCGAGAACGGATTGATCGTCGACTTCGAGATGAACAAGGCCTGCGCCGCCGGCACCGGCAGTTTTCTGGAGGAACAGGCTGAAAAGCTGAACATTTCGGTAAAACATGAGTTCGCCGAATGCGCTTTTTCCTCGATGTACCCAACAAAACTGGGGGAGCGCTGCACAGTGTTCATGGAGAACTCCCTCATGGCAAACCTCCAGAAGGGCACATCTAAGAGCGACCTGTTCGCAGGTCTTGCCTACTCCATTGTGCAGAACTACCTGAATCGCGTCGTAGCTGGACGGCGGACGGGCCGGAACATCTTCTTTCAGGGCGGCGTGGCTTTCAATAAGTCCGTTGTGGCAGCGTTCGAGAAGCACATGGGGATCCATATCACTGTGCCGCCGAATCATGATGTGACCGGAGCGATCGGCATGGCCCTTTTCGTCATGCGGCACATGTTGTCCACTGGGAAGAGCCGGTCTGCATTTAAGGGATTCGATCGTGTGGATCGGCCTTATGAGGTCTCCTCGTTTGACTGCAGCGGCTGCTCCAACCTGTGCGAGATCAATCGCGTGAAGGTCGAGGGCGAGAAGGACCAGTTGTTCTACGGCGGCCGATGCGAAAAATACGAAGTCAATAAGAAGGAGACAAGCGATAAGCCGGACCTGTTCAAGTTCCGCGATGAGCTGCTCTGGCGGGCAGTGCCAACAAACACGGAGAAGCACCTCAACGGGACCGGAGACGGCTGCCGCGGGAAGATCGGCATCCCTTACGTGTTCGTCTTCAGCGAATATCTCCCCTTCTGGGCGACCTTCCTCCGCAGACTGCGATTTGACGTGGAGGTGTCTCCGCAGCCCAGCCGCCGGATCATTGACCTCGGCCTCGAAAGCGCGCTCTCCGAAGCCTGTTTTCCGGTCAAGGTGGCGATCGGGCACATCCGGCACCTGGAAGAACAGGGCGTCGATGCCATATTCCTCCCGAGCTTCGTGAATCTGAACCCGCCGAACGATGAATATCCTCTGGGTGCGCCCTGCCCGTACACACAGAGCATCCCCTACCTGGGAAGACTTGCGGTAACGGGAGTTGATATCCTTGCGCCTGTGGTGGACCTGAGCAGGAGCCGGGAAACGCTTATAGCCGAGCTCGGACTATGTCTCAAGCGGTTCGGAGTAACGCGGGGCGAGATACGGAATGTAATGGCCGGAGCAGAACAAGCCCAGGCGGATTTCGTGAAGGCTCTGCAGGCACGGGGCCGCGAAGTGCTGAGCGACCTCAAGGAAAAAGCCATCGTTATCGTGGGCAGGCCGTACAATGCATTCGAGCGAGGGATGAACCTTCGGATTCCGGAAAAGCTGACCACCCTCGGAATCATGGCCATTCCCATGGATATGCTGCCGCTCGATGAGCACGCGATCGCCGGGGAATGGCCCAACTTGTACTGGCGAAGCGGACAGAGGATGCTGCGCGCAGCCCGGTTCATCGCCGGCAACGACAATCTGTACCCCCTCGTCATCGGCAACTTCTCCTGCGGGCCCGATTCCTTCATCATGAATTACCTTAAGGATGAGCTGAGGGGCAAGCCTTTTCTACATATTGAAATCGACGAGCACACTGCCGATGCCGGGGTCATTACCCGCTGCGAGGCGTTCCTGGACAGCATCGAGAACTGCGGGGACAGGGTCTCTGAAAAGCAGCCCAGGAAGCGCAGAATAGCTTCTCCGTCATTGAAGGACAGGCGTGTATACTTCCCTTCCTTTTCCGATCACGCCCATGCTGTGGCTGCTGCATTCGAACGCTGCGGAGTGGAAACTGAAGTGCTCCCTGAATCCGATCGTGGAGTAGTCGAGATCGGGATGAAGCACGTTTCGGGAAAAGAGTGCTATCCCTGCGCGGTGACTACTGGAGACATGCTGCGGAAGGCGCTCTCGCCGGGTTTCAATCCGTCACGGTCCGCATTCTTCATGCCATCAGGCTCCGGCCCCTGCAGGTTTGGCCAATACAATATATTCCACAAGAAGGTGCTTGAGAGTGTCGGGCTGCCTGACGTGCAAGTAATTGCCCCCAATCAGGATGAAAGCCTCTATGACGCGCTTGAGACAGTCCGGGGGGATCTGGCTCTGCATGCCTGGAAAGGGATTGTCGCCATCGACCTGCTCATAAAATGCCTGCATGAGAGCAGACCCTACGAGCGGCAGAAAGGCTCGGCAGATGAGCTCTACCAGCATCACCGGCAGAGGCTGTTGAATTCCATCAGCGGAAGAAACGGCCGATTGGAAGATGCCTTGAAGGGCGTGAGAAGGGACTTTGCCAACCTGTCGTTGACCAGGGAGCGGAGACCGCTCATCGGGATCCTCGGCGAGATCTACGTCAGGAACAACAGGTTCGCAAACGAAGACATCGTCAGAAAAGTGGAAAAGCTTGGCGGCGAGGTCCTGTTGGCCACATTCGGGGAGTGGATATTCTACCTCAATGCCATGACCATCCGGAGATGTCTGCAGCGTCACCAATTCCTGGCCGCGGCAAAAGACGGCATGAAACGATTTCTTCAAGGGGGGATCGAGAAACATTATGCCGGTCTATTTAAGGGATATCTGAGGAACCTTCGCGAGCCTTCTGTAAAACAGCTCCTGAGAATGTCTGATCCCTATATTCCCGACACCTTCGAAGGCGAGGCCGTGCTCAGCATCGGGAAGAGCTTGGACCTTGCCGGATACGGAGCATCAGGCATCATTAGCACCATGCCATTCGGGTGCATGCCGGGCACCATCGTGGCCGCAGTGATGCAGTCAGTCAAGAGGGAGTGCGAAATACCGTTCATTACACTGGCGTATGACGGCACGGAGTCATCCGGCAATGAAATGCAGCTTGAGGCATTCATGGATCAGGCAAAAGCCAAGGCAGCGTCAAGCCGGAGATAAATAGAATTGCGAATTACAAGTGACGAGTGACGAGTGAATTACCGGCTATCAGGCTGCTTTAAGGTAGTCGGACAAGGAGCTGATAAGCAGCCCGGATTCAACATGGATGCCTTGAGAAGGGCGAAGCCTTGCTCCATCGTGACCGAGGGGCGGTAATTCAGGTCACGCCTGGCGGCGCCGATATCAAACCAGTGCGCCGTCGACAATTCTTCGACGAGGAATCGCGTGATTCGAGGCTCGCGCTCGATACGCAGCAGTTTGTGCAGGAATTCAAGCATCGCCCCGACGGCATAAGCCACGCGCGTCGGCACGGAGGATGAAATCCTCGGCAGCCCGCCAATCACCAGCACACGGTTGACGAATTCCCAGAGATCCATGGGCTCACCCTGGGAGATGAAATAGGCGTTGCCGGCTGCGGCCGAACCCCGTTGGAGAGCGTCAGCCGCGAGCAGATGCGCTTCGGCCGCATCTTCGATAAAGGTAAAATCCACGAGCTTGGCCCCCATACCGATCCGCTTGAAACTCCGGCCACGCGCCAGAATTCCCGGGACGAGATGCGTGTCCCCGGGGCCCCAAATCAAGTGAGGACGCAAGGCAACCGTCGCGAGGCTCCGGGAGTTCGCCTCCAGCACGAGCTTTTCCGCCTTTGCTTTCGTCTCGGGATAAGGAGATTTGAAGCGTGCCGGATAGGGGACGGATTCGTTGACCCCTTCCAAATCCCGGCCGTTGAAAACAACGCTGGGGGAACTGGTAAATACGATCCTGGCAATGCCGCTCCGGCGTGCGGCTCCGAGGATGTTCTCCGTACCGACGACATTCGCCTGATAGAAATCCTGGTACGGTCCCCAGAGATCGGCCTTGGCCGCCACGTGGAAAATAATGTCACATCCGTCGCAGGCTCTCTCGACATCCTGCCGCCGTGCCAGATCCCCACGGAAGGTCTCCACGCCGATGGCATCGAGAGCCGGATACGCCCCGCGCGCGAGGCTGCGCACATCCCAGCCCCGCTTCCGTAGCTTGCGCACGATGGCCCCGCCAAGGGATCCCCCTCCGCCGGTCACCAGAGCCCTCATCGCATTTCCCTTTCCGCCCAGATCGCCAGCTTCTCGCGATATATTTTGGCATTGTGCCGGACATCCACAGGGAAGGAACGATGGAACAGGAAGGTCCGGATGTCCTTCGTCATCGCGTGCGCCGATCCCAGCGCCAGGAGATCATCCCGAATCCGGGCGTGACTCGTTGCCCTTGCCGGAGGATCGAGCTGGACACAGAGGACGGGCTCCTTCACCGCCCCCGGTCCCGTTCCGACGAGCGCCGAGCGATAAACCTCCGGGTGACGATTGAAGATCCCTTCGCAGGCGACCGGAAATAGAGTGCCACCGGCCGTGGCGATCCGGTGGAATTTGCGCCCGCAGAACCAGAGCCGGCCATCGGAGTCGAAATACCCGACATCTCCCATGCGATGAAAGATCGTGCCGTCTTTTCCCTGGATTTTTGCCAGCCGGGTCCCCTGCGGGTCGCGGTCATAGGAAGGGGAGACATTCGCCCCGGAAACCACGATCTCGCCGATCTGTCCGGGCGGGAGTCGCAGGTCCTCCGCCCACCGGGTCAGCGGCTCATCAGTGATCTCAATGATACCGACAAACAATTCGGGAAGAGGCTTTCCCACACACACACCCGCCCCCTGTGCTGTTCCTTCTTCGGTTCCTCCCAGGATCTCCACGTGGGAAATGGTGGTCACAGGCAGAGCTTCCGTTGCGCCATAGGGAGTATAAATGACCGCCCCGTCGGGAAGGTGATCGAGAAAGGAGCGCAGGATCTTGGGCGAAATCGGGGCTCCCGCTGACAGGACGCGCTGGAGCGAATCCAGATTCCCTTCCCCGAAATCCCCGGCTGATGACACCCGTTTGAGCAGCGCCGGGGACGCGAACATGTGCGTTACGCGATGCTCCCGGATCGGGCGAAGAATCCGGGCAGGATCCACGCTCCCCGGTCTCGTAAAATCCATTTCAGGGATGACGGACGTGACGCCCATGGCCGGATCGAATAGCGCAAACAACGGGAAAGTAGCGAGGCTGACCTCTCCCTCCTTGATTCCATGGTGCTTCTGCAGCAGTTCCACCTGGGCGCTCAGAATACGGCGGGTATACACCGCCCCCTTGGAGGGACCGGTGCTCCCGGAGGTGAACGCCACGGCCGCCGGCTCGTCCGGATCCATCGCCAAGGCCGCGAGTTTTGGTGCCTGCAAGCCTGCTGCTCTAACCTTGAGATATGTCGTTCCACCCCAAAGGCTCGGCCCCCCGACGGTAAGGTTGAGTCTCACGGTGCGCCTTCCCCAGCCAAGAAGCAGCCGGCCCATGTGGGCTCGCGGGACACCGATGAAGGCTTCGGGCTCCGCTTTTTCAAGGCATCGCCCAATTTGCCGTCGCCCGATCCCCGGATCGATCAAAATCGGTATCGAGCCCAGTTGCAGCAATGCAAAGGCGAGGGCGAAGAACTCACGGGACGGGGGAACGAGGAACGCCACTTTCGTTCCTTTCCGAATACCGTGTTGAAACAGCCCTCGGGCCAGGATCTCGCTCTCCTGCGCAAGTTCGCGAAACGACAGGTGACCCCGCGGAAAGATATAGGCGATGCGCTCCGGCGACTGTTCGGCGCGCCGCCGGAGACAGGCCACAAAATCAAATGGACAGGAATCCGTCATATCCGTCATTCCGTGGACAAGAATTTGCGAAATAGCGGCAGGATCGCATCCTTCTCGTCTTCGACGACATTGTGACCGGCGTCCGGGAACATGTGTACCCGGGCCTGCGGAAAATACCGGGACCATTCGGCGCAGATCTCACGATCGAAGATGAAGTCCCGGGCGCCCCAGAAGATGACCACCGGGACGTGTCGAAGAGAAGGAAGCCTCTCCTGCACCCCCTTGAGCACTGCATAGGAAACATGATCCGGTCCGAGGGGAATATCCTGAATGAAGCGCAAAATCGCGAGGCGGTCCGCCGGTGTACGATAGGGCGCCAGGTGCCCGGAGCGGATCCCGGCGCTGATCCGCAGCTTGGTACACATCAGGTGGGATGCCGGATAAGCAAAGGCATTCCAATACTGGATGAGGTATCCCAAGGCTCGGGATCGACTGCCGAGGCGCAGAACCCAGGGGAATTTCTTCCCCTCCGGCCAGAGAAATGCCGCGGTGTTGAATATCGCGATTCTCTTGACACGGTCCGGATGGCGAACGGCGAACCCCAATCCGATGGCACCGCCCCAGTCATGAACCGCCAGGGAAATCGGTTCGCGAAGCGCCAGGGATTCGACCCATTCTTCCAGGTCATCGATGCGCCGTTCGAGTGTGAAAGGATAGTCTTCCCGGCCGGGTCGGGCTGACAAACCGCACCCGATGTGGTCGGGAACCAGGATTCGATTCCGGTCCCTAAGGGCTGTGACGTAGTCGCGATACAGAAACGACCAGGTGGGATTGCCGTGCACGAAGAGCACCGGCTCCCCTTGGCCCTCATCCAGGTAGTGCAATCGCTGCCCGCTGATGAGGCAGTCATGGGAGGCAAACGGGTAATAAGTCCGAAGAGATTGCGGAACGGTCTTCAACATGTGATGCCCTCGCTGTGAGAAATCTCCTCCGGGACGTGAAACCGGTCTGAGCGCGATCGTGCCGGTGCAGCTTCCCGGCTAGGAGCCTGTCCGAGAATTAGGATATGCCGCGTTCCGAGCGCCGCGTGCGTGGATGCAAGGCGGCGCGACGCAGGCAATGCGGGGACATTGTCGAGGAGCGCCAACGCAGCAGATGCCCACGCGCCGCCGGAACCCTTTGGGCGCATGGGGGTTGCGAGGCAATCTCTGCGTTGCTCGTCGTCAATGATGTCCCCGCATCGCCTCCTCCTCGCGCCTTGAGCTCGGATGGGCTGCTGCGCAGACCCAGATCCTCGCAAGCCCCATGCGCGCGGCACATCCTAATTCTCGGACAGGCTCCTAATATTCGAAGTGGCAGAATGCCGTCGTCACACCGGCGCTGCCCATGACCAGCAGAACTTCCATGCCTCGCTTCAGCTTCCCCATTTCCTCCGCCGCGGCCAGACCGAGCGGGAGAGAACAGGACACCGTGTTGCCGAACAGGGAGTGGGTTTCAAATACCCGGCTCACGTCGAAGCCCAGCAGGCTGGACACCTTGGACGTGGAGGAAACACTGACGGCATGACCAACAATAATGTCGTAAGCCTTGTTCCAGCTGGTCTCCAGCGAGCGGAAGTGATGCACGAGCTTCTTGATGGTGAAAGAAAGCAGTTCGGCCGGTCGCGTGTAGAATCGCAGCGGCAGGTAGCCATTCGTCAGATGGGAAGGGGTGAACTCGTCGAGGTTGGGCAACGGGATGAAACACAGGCGATGTTTTTCGCCCCACGTTTTGAAAGAGAAAGTGGTTTGCTTACCGGGATCGTCTGCGGTCAGAATGGTGGCCGTCGCCGCTTCACCGATGGTGAAGCCCGAGAAGAAGTCTTCGAGATCCGACACTCTCTTCAACTCGGTTTCGGCATACTCCGCGGCGCTGAGCTCGCACGTGAGAATCATCACCGTCTTGTACTGGCCTTGCTGGATGAATGAGTCGGCCACCGACATGCTTCGGATCCAGCTTGCACATGCGTCGAGAATATCGAAGCAGGTCGCATTGGTCAGACCCAGTTCGCCTTGAAATAAATTGGCAGTGGCCGGTTCCAGCCATCCCCGCGCTACACCGGTGTAAATCAACAGATCCACGGATTTCGGGTCAATGTTCGCCTTTGCCAGAGCCTGCTTCCCTGCCTTCACGGCAAAATCGAAGGATCGCTCATTCTCGCCCCGACGGTAGCGAATGGAAGATCCGGACATTCGGAAATACTTGCGGATCCGTTGCTCCAGGGTTCCAAGCTCTTCTGGCGACAGGTGCTGCCGGCTCTTGGCAAGCGCCGAGTCGATGATGTCCTGGTTGGTCACAACTTTGGTGGGAAGCGCGTAAGAAATATTCAGTATTTTCATGACAATATCATATCCTCATTCGGCAGCCATTTCACTATTCCCATGTTGGAATCCACATTATACTGCCATTTGAGGCTTCTGGCATGTTCAACCTCATGGGCGATCCGGCGCAGTGGCTGAACTACCATTCAGGAGATCCAGCCAACAACCGAAAGATCGCGATTGTATGTCCCGGCTTATTCAAGCCGGGGTGGTGCTCGGCATTCGCATCCTCATTAATATGCGGCGACTCCGAGTGCTTTTCCTTCGCATCGGAATATGCCTATAGAGCTGCCGATTTTCAAGAGTGATCCTACCGCAGGCTTAAGCTGTTTGAAAAAGGAGATCTCTGCAAATTCTTAATTTTTTTCAATTCGGGCTTAATGTAAAATACGCTCCAAAAGTCGAAAAGAATTCTTAAGAGTTTACATAACCCGCTCTTATCAGAAAGGCAGAGATCGGATGCGCGGACTTATAAACAACTGTTTTAACAAAACGCGTCTAATGTCTCCTATACCCTTCACCCCAAAGATCATCCTGCCGATGCGAACAAGGGTTGGAATCACGGGCGTGTGCGCCGTCCTCCTCGCCACCTGCCTGCCGGCATCCCGCGCGCACGGCCAAACCGTCAAGGCGGCGCCCGGCGCCGTCGAGGTGCTCTCCGCCCACGGGCGCACGTGGCTGTTCTTCCCGGACCCGCTGCTGACCGTTCGCATGGACCGGAACGGCAACGTCACCGCCAGCGCGGCCCCGATCAGCGTCGCGCACGAGGAGACGTCACCCATGTGCGCCGCCGTCCTCATGGTCAGCGCGATGACGAGCACCGGCGCCGGCAGCAGCTCCAGGTCGTTCCCCTCTCCCGGGAGCTGCAGCGCCTGCAGATCAAGAAGCCCTGAGCGGCGCAGCAGGCACGGCATCGTTTGATGAGATTTCCTTCTTGGGCCATTAGTCGATATAATTGCGCAAGAACAACACCGCCGGTGGCTTGCATGCCACCGGTTTTAAATACGTATTTGTACTCCGCCGAAAATCCGGTTAAAGAGATGAGTTATCTGTATGCGAATGGTGCTGGTATACGTCATTTTGTGTCTCACTGCTTTACGAGCGTTTGGGCAGGATTATGAAATACGCCTGACGCGGAATGCCAAGGTAGGACAAAAATATGAATTGACTTCATCCGCCATTAGCTCTGAGCAAATGATCATGTCGAACCAGGATCAAGTTCCACAAGCGAGCACTTCTTCAATATCTGCAAAGCTGGAAGGAACTGTCACGGTAATGGACATCGATAGTTTGAAACGGGCAACCAAATTAAACGTGATAATCTCGAAGCTCTTGGTATCGAGGAACGAG
>JAHFUH010000620.1 GCA_023265215.1 Acidobacteriota bacterium | reverse complement strand
CTTCACATTCTGCGGCCGACTCTCAGGCTTGACCATAGGCATTAAATTGCAAAAGGATCTTGCAATTCTGCGAGTCGGCCGCCCTTCGGGGCGCGGCGGCGGGCGGGCATCTGCTGCGTTGTCTCTCCTCGGCGATGAACCACATCGCCTGCGTCGCGGCGCCTTGCATCTGCCCACCCGGCGCTCGCGCCAGAATGTGAACTTATTTTTGCGCGAACCCTTAGCTGCCGTTTTTACACCTCTTTTTTCATTTTAAGCAATGAAGCCTCAGCGCTTGAGGGGGAATGCCATCAAACCCGGGCTGTATCTCGATAGCGAGGAAAAAGCTGTATGGAAGAAAACAATGACGTTTCTTCCTGGATAAATAGGAGACTCACTATCCCTTTATTTACGATTGCAGCGTCAAGACCTTGATCTAATGCAATCCCATTTTCGTTAAATGTTCGAATGGAGCCCAAAATTAATGCCTAAACCGATTTTTACGCATTGTTTTTGAGCTAACAGATTGACAGCACATTGCTTGTTTTGGTCCGACCCTGGGATCTCTTCGTAATCTCAAACGTAATTTCCGTTGTTTCCGGGTTACAATGGATTGAAGCCTTCGGTCGCCTGCATGGTTTCACTTTCAAGGTACAGTGTGTCATAACTTAAATCAATCTCACCGCTCCATTCCACCGAGCCGGAGACGACCCGCGCGGTTTTGAACAGGGCAAGCTTTTCCAGCCGCGCAAAAACGCCTAACTTCAAATAGGGTTTTAAGTCAAAAAGGCGCTGTTCACCGTTTTCGAAGACTAGCGCCAGTTCCACACGCCGTCCTGGCACTGGGCCATGTCGTAGAGGCGTTCGCCCTTCGGAGAGAGAAACGTTTGCTGGGGGCGGTAGATCGGCGCCTGATTAGCGCCGCCGGTCGAATCAGGCTTCGCTTCGGTTATTGTCCTGCCGCCGTCTGCCGGATCCTGAACCAGTATTTTTCCGGCAGCGTCAACAAAGGTCAGGGCGCCCGTGGTTCGATTAACCGTAACGCCCATTCGCGCCGTGCGCAGGATAAACTGCGAGGGCTCCTCGCGCCATTGAAAGCGCGCCGGCATCCATTGCCGGATCACGACGAATTCCTTCTTTTCCGGCGGCTTATCCTTGAGACCGTAGATGACGTGAATCGTGCGATCGTCACACACTTCCAGCCTCAATGCTCCGGACTTCAATTTTATTGTCACACCCGATGCGTCTTTCTGAAACGATCGGACCGGAAGTGGCGCGGCGATTGTTAGACTCGCCGCCGCACAGCAAGCGAGCAGGTACACGATTGTGAATATTTCAAAATTTCGCTTCATATTCAGCCTCACACGCCCAGTACGATATAAGAATTGAGGTCCTGCGATTCGCTGCCTAGTGTGGATCCCTGTCACCTGGCAAAAATTGCCGGATCGATTGCATCGGCCATAGCTTTGTTACCGGCGTCATTGTCGAGTTGTTGCATAAAAGTCTGCAGTTGGCCGCATCGTGAGCGCCGCCGGCGCTGAATGATAATGCGAAATTCTAACACAATGTTGTCACAAATATGTGACAAATTTCTTGACAATGCGGCAACAACTTCTATAGCCTGCTTGCTGAACAATAATAAGCAATCTGCACCGTGTCGCAATAGCATGGACTTTCCTCCAGATGCACCAGACCAGCGAAAATATATCGATCTTTTCGCTGGTCTGGTGCATCTGTTGCGGAGGCTTTTTGACAGCATCTTAAATATGCGGTATTCACACGTCTCTTGGGCGACCCCCGAATGCATACGCTAATCAGCGAATCACAATGCTGAATAGGAAATACTACTCACCGCGAAATGAAAGGATATGAGGCTGCCATGCATGGACCACTGTTAGGCGAATTTATGGGGACTATGGTCTTGGTTCTGTTCGGAGATGGAGTCGTGGCCAATGTTCTGCTAAAAAAGTCTAAGGGCGAAGGGGCAGGGTGGGGACTGGGAGTCACCGCAGGCATCTGTACCGCAATCGCGTGCGGAAGCCCCGGCGCACATATTAATCCCGCAGTTACTCTGGCGATGGCGCTCTCATCCCATCAATGGGCCAATGTCGGTCCTTTCTGGGCAGCACAGATCCTGGGCGCCTTTGCCGGCGCTGGTTTGGTCTGGCTTGCCTACCTGCCGCACTGGAAAGAAACCGATGACCAGGCAGCGAAGCTTGGAATCTTTTGTACGGCTCCAGCTATTCGCCGTCACTTGTTACTCAGCGCTTTCTAATCAAGGCGGATGGCAAAAAACTATTGGAGGAGGCCGGCAAAACAGAAATTCCCTAAAGTGCGGTGCATCGAGCCAAACGAAGATCCCTTTGCAGCTTCACACAAGGAGGCCGAGTGGCAAAAATAATCAGAACGATTCCAGAGCCCAACCGGACAGTTAATGTAATTCGCGAGTGCGATGTGGTTGTAGTAGGCGGAGGCCCCGGAGGCATCGGCTCAGCCGTTTCTGCTGCACGCAACGGGGCGGATACCGTTCTGATTGAGCGGTATGGCTATCTCGGGGGCATGGGCACAGGAGGCTTAGTCACAATCATCCCTTGTCTGTCTGATTTCGACGGAACGATGCAAATTGGCGGTATTAATCAGGAATGGATCGAGCGATTGACCTTAAAGGAGGCTGAGACTCATCCGCCTGCAGAAATCTGGGGCTCTACTGATGAGAGATTAATCTCCTACTGGAATGACCGGTTATTTTTTGCTGTCCGCGAGGGGCATATTGTTTATGCCTCCCTCATCGATGCTGAAATTTCCAAGTGCATACTCAACGACATGGTGACGGAAGCAAAAGTGAAAACATATCTCCACTCCTGGGGAACAATGCCCATTATGGACGGGAACAAGGCGATAGGAATAGTGTTTGAAAGCAAATCGGGCCGCCAGGCGATCATGGCCAAAGTCGTGATTGATTCTACCGGAGACGGAGATCTGTTGCCCTGTTCAGGTGCAGCATTCGATGTAGACATTGACCCCGGACTCCGAATTGCAAACCTGTCGCTAAGCTACTGGATAGACAACGTCAACTTTATGAGGGCTGATGATTTCCGTAAGACGAATCCCAAGAAGTGGGACGAGCTGATGCAGGAATTGATGAAGAAAGATGGCCATCCGTTTTTCATGAGAAGTAACCTGAAGAGCCAGGAGAACATCGTCTGGGTGCACCCTCGCTACGCCACCTTGAGCCAGACAGACGTGGAAGAGCTCACGCGGGTTGAATTCCTCGGCCGGGAGAAAATGCTCCTCACACATGAATTCTACAAAAAGCATATTCCCGGTTTCGAGGACAGCTTCATTGTGCTTTCCGGTCCGCAGCTTGGGACACGAGGGGCCAGAAGAGTTCACGGCGACTACATGGTTACTTCCAAGGATATGCAATCCAACGAGCCCCTTGAAGATACCATCGCAATATTTCCGGATCTGGACCGGGGCGAGGCGTCGCTGGCGCACCCGAACACTTTCATCCCTTACCGGGCTCTTCTACCGAAAGGTGTCGAGGATATGTTGGTGGGCTGCCGTGCGTTTTCATCCGACCAGGAGGTGAACAATTTCTT
>JAHFUH010000619.1 GCA_023265215.1 Acidobacteriota bacterium | reverse complement strand
TATAATTATGTGGCCGGCCATTGCGATCGCTGTTTATTTAATTCTGCTATTCCTCGTAATTCTATTTCTTTACATCGGCCGCCAGTCCGATGATCGAATCCATCGCCTCAAAGGCATCCCACAGGGCCGCCCTAATCGATCCACGTATTCGGTGAAGGAAGAGGCCAAGAAAGTGCACGCCCTGAAGAAGGTAGTTTGAAACCTGGATTGCCGTTTTCTTTTGACACTCAGAAAGACCGACTTCTGGATCAGCTGTATCTACCGCAATGATTCCTCATACCGTTCCGCGGATACTAATCAGTTCATTGGTAAGCAGACATTCATAGCTTAAGAAATTCAATTGGCTGCTCCGAAAGTTGGGCTCCAATGTAGACGCGGCGTCCCGCCGCGCAGGTCAGCCCAATAAATCGCTTGTCGCACGCGGCGAGACGCCGCGTCTACATTAACCCATGCAATGTCCTCATACAGTGGGCCGGCATTTGCATGCAGGGGCAAATTGCAAGCGGGAGGTCTGCACTCCAAAGACTATGCTATAATCTAAATTCTATAAAAACCTTTAACCCTGACCGGCATCCCGGGCCTGACAAACAAGGCAGGATTATGACAATTCAATACATCGAGCCGTTGTCGCGAGCGATCTCACGCATGAGAAAAGCGCTATTCAATCCCCTTGATATAAAGAAGTGGTTCGTAGTCGGATTTACTGCGTTCCTGGCGGGATTGGGCGACGTCGGATTCAGCGGATGGATGAGTTTCAGGCACAGTTCGAAATTCAAACTGGAAGAGGTTTTATACTTTCCCCAAAGAGCCTGGGAATGGATCATCAGTCATCCCGGAGTAGCGATCTTGGTTGCCACTTTAACATTTCTGGCTTTCATCTTCGGCATCATCATCAGTTGGTTGAGCGCCAGAGGCAAATTCATGTTTCTCGACAACGTGGTTCGCGATCAATCCAGGATCGTTGTCCCGTGGTACGAGTACAGGAAAGAAGGGAATTCTTTTTTTCTATTCAGCCTGGTTTGGGGATTTATTATTTTGGCAATTATGGTTGCCTATCTTTTTATCTGTTTTCTGAATTTTCAGGCCCTGTACGCCAACAGCGGAAACAGCAAGGCGCTCATCTTCCCTGCTGTTTTGGCAGGGCTGGGATTTGTTGCCCTTTCAATTATCAGCATCTTCATCTACATCCTTTTGAGAGATTTCGTGGTTCCGATCATGTACAGGGATAGGATCGCCACATGGCAAGCGATACAGAAATTCTTCCCGCTGTTCCTTCCTAATTTTTTCTATTTCCTCGGATATGCATTATTCTTGCTTTGCCTTTGGCTGCTGATCCTGGCGGGCATTATCATTGCCGGTTGTGTTACTTGCTGCATCGGGTTTGTGATCGTGATCCTCCCTTATATAAACGCGGTCGTCCTGTTGCCGCTATCCTATGCATTCCGTTCTTTCAGCGTGGAATTCCTTGAGCAGTTCGGCCCCGACTACATCATCTTCCCCGGGACGGGCGCCATTCCTCCGGATGAAGGGCCTATCCTGGTGTAAGCATGCCACGGATCTGCCGAACCGATCTCTCGCTGGAACATCGGATCATAAAGGCATTTGTCGCCGGAGCTTTATTCCTTGGGCTCTTCATCGTTTTTCTTGTGCCGCCGTCCCATCTCTCTTTTGCTAATTGCGCGTTTCACTCCATCACCGGTCACAGTTGCCTGACATGCGGAATGACGCGGTCGCTCCATGCAATTTCTCGTGGAGATTTCGCCGCATCGGTCCGGTACCATTTATTTGGCCCAGCCGTCTTTATCGCGATGCTCCTGGGATTCATAATCCTCACGACCGAAGCAATCAGCGGGAAAAGATCAGCGCTGCCCGTTGCCGGGAAAACGCCAAAACGGATCTTAATGTTTTTTGCTATTGCCTGGCTTGTATATTGGGCCGCCCGTTTGGCTTCTGAATTTTCCGCATAATTGCAGTTCGTGAAGCCAATCAAAACGCTTATTTTAGCAAATGAATCACCTGTATCGAGAACCGCGCTGTCCTGGGAGCGCCGGCGTCTCGCCGGCACATATTCACGACTACTGGATTTGCTCGCCAAAAAGCCTACAGGTTACTGCAGCTCTTTGATTAATTCGGAAATTCCCGATTTGCATAGCTGTGTGCCGGCGAGACGCCGGCGCTCCCAGGACGGCCTGCATATATGGTACTGATTGGGTTGCGGCCGCCGGCTGCGCTGCGAAATTCATGGCATTTTGCGGCTTAACCCTGAATAATATTATAGTGCGATGAATCACCTTGAATTGATGCGGGACAGTCCGGATGAATTTTCTTTTGATTGCAGTTTGCCTTCTTGCGGGATATTTCCTTCGTGTTTCGAAGATTCTTCCCCAGGATGCGCACAAAGGAATCAACGGGTGGATACTTTATGTCGCATTTCCCGCCGTTGCGCTGCATTACATTCCCTCAATAAAATGGAATTTTGAGCTGCTCCTTCCGCTCATCATGGGATTGCTTGTCTGGTTTGGAGCCTTGCTTGTCATCCGTCTGGCATCTTCCACATTTCAGGTGGATATAAAAACTTTCGGCGCTTTGCTCCTTACCGCCGGATTTGGAAACACATCATTCGTCGGGTTTCCGCTGACACAGGCATATTTCGGCAAGGAAGGACTGCGCATTGCGGTGATTTGTGATCAACTGTCCTTTATTGTGCTTTCCACTTTTGGTGTTGTTTCC
The DNA here is from genome assembly GCA_023265215.1 of Acidobacteriota bacterium. Classification (GTDB taxonomy): domain Bacteria; phylum Acidobacteriota; class UBA6911; order UBA6911; family UBA6911; genus UBA6911. The sequence continues at coordinate 854 of JAHFUH010000619.1, read as the reverse complement.
GCCATGCACCTGGCCCATTCCGAAAATAAAAGTCTCCGATCAATCGTTCTGGGCCTGGTTAAGTTTCCGCCATTTATTTCCTTTGTTGCGGCTCTATTGCTTCCGCATGTCATTCCCCTTGCGGCATTAGACTCATTGCTGCAGAACCTGGCGGGAACGCTGGTTCCCCTCGCCTTGTTTTCGGTTGGGATGCAAATCGAGTTTGCCGAATACAAGAACCAGATAAAATTTCTATTCCTCGGGCTTGGCTACAAGCTGTTCATTGCGCCGGCATTCATATTCGGGATCGCATATTTATGCGGAATGAGGGGCATTGTTGCGCAAACAAGCGTCTTCGAAGCCGCAATGGCGCCGGGCATCACCGCGGCAATAATCGCCGGGCAATACGAATTGAATCCAAGGCTTTCCAATTTAATGGCGAGCATCGGGCTTATTGTTTCATTCGTCACTACATTCTTTTGGTGGTTTCTCCTGCGCTATATCAGGTAAAACGGCTGCGGGCAATATTGAACTATTTCTTCCCGCTGTTTTTCAGCTGCTGTTCAAGTGCAGTAATTCGAGTTTCCAGCACTGATTTCATCGCTGCGATTTCAGCATCTTTGGCATCGACGGCCCTCTTCTGCTGCACAATATACAGAGTCAACTCCTCCACCTTTTCCAGAAGGCTCATCTGAAACTCACTCAAATCCAATCCCTTTTCCCTGATCTCTGCCGCCGAAGGAACCCGGGGCAAGTGTTTTTCTTCCGCCAGGTATTTCTCCAATTCGGCCACAGGCATCAACTTGTATCCCGGCTCAAACACATAATCGGGAACTTCATTCCAGGCATTGTACAGAATGCTCCCCGAAACCTTG
>JAHFUH010000618.1 GCA_023265215.1 Acidobacteriota bacterium | reverse complement strand
AGCCGCGAAATTTCCTGATTGTTAAATGCTAACCAAAAGATTGCTGCGACCACTTTAGACAGGTTTCTATTGCAGCTGCTACCTTTTTGTTACCTTTGGGGATTGGGAGAAAACCTGTAAGTTATTGATTCTAATGGTGGAGCTGGCGAGGATCGAACTCGCGACCTCCTGACTGCCAGTTTTTAACCAAGTATTGAGCCCATTGCATTTACAGGACTTAGGGTTGCACAGAGCGGCACAGAGCGGCAAAAAAACGCACTTTCCGCACCCTGGGCGCACCCAATATTTACGCAAAAAACCTCATCAAAACTAATCAGAATGAATTGGGAGACCCTGAAATATTTAAGGGGGGGGGGTAGGTCGCGGGAGGCGGGTTGGCTGGTCGAATTGATAGTATCTAACCCCCATATGTACGACCTAAATTTTCCCTCGCTGTATCTTTTTTTTGTGAAAGGCCTCCACGGGCATTGTTCCTCGCTGGTTCCCTATTGCTACGCCGCCAGCCATTCGAGGACGGGGAGAATTGTCACGATCCATTCAAGCCATGAAAAGATAAGGATTTACATTCCAATAACTTCTTGACTCTGGCAGCGATTGATGGTTTTAGATAGCAGATTTTATCTTAAAAGAAAGATTCCATGAAAAATTTGCAGCATTAATGGCGTAGCTCTGGCACGCTATTTTGCCTAATATATTCTTACGGGCGACTTGCCCGGATTGTCGGAGCCGCTCCGAAAAATTGCGTTCCTGTAGTAATTCACGCGCGTCAACCTGTGCCGTACCCAAGGCATATAGGCATAGGATTATACGACTGCGCTCGTTGTGATCAATGAAACCGATCGCCTCGAACAGACGCAGGCGATTTTCAATGCAGCCAAATGCGGGCCTTATTCGGGGATTGTGGCTCGGATGTAAAATACGGCTGCAGCAAAGGCGTAGACACCCGCAATCTAATTATAATATGCTTCCTCCCGGTGATCGTTAAGCAGTTGGTTCCAAAGAAGGATGAAGGATTTGAATCGAGGAATTCTGCTTTGTCTAATACGTCTGAAGAGAAAGTTATCGGGAGAGGTCTTTATCACAGGCGGGCTAAGAAATTTGGAACAATATTTTCGACAAACGTGTTTATGCGAGACAAATTGAAGGCTTTCGCCGGGTGAGGACGAAACTAAATCCCATTACATAGCTTTTGGTGAAAGCCAAAGAGCCGGTAAATTACTCGTATGAAGGAACGGCTTGCAAGCATTGTGCGGTGGCTAATAGAAAACAGAGAATGGGTATTCAGCGGGATCGGGGTCGCAGTCATCACCGGAGCCGTCACAGTCGTCTTCTCGGTTTTCCATAAAAGGCATCCACACAAACTGGAATTATCGCAATTTTCGACGAGTAATAGTGACGTTTCACGCTCGACATCGATGCAGGTCGAGGAAGAACTCCACCATTCGCCCACGGCAAAAGCAAGGGAATATTTAGAAAAAGCTCATAAAGCAGTGTCGAGTAATCCAAAACTGCATGACAAGCAAATTGGCACCAAGTTTATTGAAACTGAATTGCCGCAAAAAATAATCAGGATGCCGAAAAAGCAAAGGCTCTACAAGGCGGTCCTCTTTATTGACGTGGATGACTTGACGGTAATCAACAAAACGTACGGTCAGGATGTCGGAAACACCGTTCTACTTATAGTGGGTTCATTTATTCACAACCGAGCCGCAGTTGACTATAGCGGACGATGCGGGGATGACACGTTTTACGGCGTACTATTTAAAGCGGACTACAAAAAGACGGAAGATCTTTGCGAGAAAATTCGAAAACAAGTTGAGCAATTTCCTTGGAATCAAGTGGTGACTGGATTACACGTGACATGTGCCATTGGTTTTTCGCTCCTCGAATACGATGAGAGCCCTTGCGATTGGATTGAGCGTTGTGCGCATGGAATGCTCGAAGCTAAGAAACAAGGTGGGAACCGTACTTCTCCGGGACCCATGTGGAACTCATCTCCGAAAAACCATTATATCGGTGCTCGACATGGCGCAAAACGCCGGCAATATTATGGGCGACCGGAACCCAGAAGAGAAAACCCGTTCTCACGCAGAAAGAAAGTGCAAGATATGCTTATCAGGCATCATGAGGAAGAGAAGGAACAGCTACGCATACGCGAGCTACGCTTACGCGACCTTTTTTCTTAACCAAAACTATTAACACTCGCTCGCAAACGCAGTCAAAGCGATTTTAAGTTACTCGTTTGTTTACGACAGGCTTGACAATTTGGACGGGTCGGTTGCCCCCTCTACTTCATTTTCCCTGCAACAGCCTTCCTCGGTGGCGGATTTTTCGGTTACGCTTTGTATAGGTTTCAGGATTGTTTGGCTCGCATTGCCAACATTTAATGACATACTCTGCACGCATAGAACTCGGGTGATTTTTCAGAGGAGGACCGGAAGGTGGCAATGGACCGATTCCGAGTGCTCCGTTCTTGAGGGGAACCAAACGCTGAAATCCATGCCAGTGGCCGCCGGCACTTCGCGGATATCAGCCAGGATTAAATCTTCACCTATTGGGGAACCAGTTCTCTACCCATTTTTATTTCCTATTTAGGTTATGATAACGTCCTCGATTACACCCATGCACAAATCCAGGAGCGTTCGTTTTTCGATAAAGTGGCGTGAGGTATCAAGTCATCTATCTCCCAGTGCCACAGAGCAAAAGCCATAAGTTTACAAAATGTTCTTTTGTCGAATATCCCCACTTCAACGGAGTGATGGTCACAATTCTATATTCCCAAATAAGCCGGAAGCGTCTGAGCCAGTTATTGGATTGACAACGACTCATCGAGTGGTTTTAGCGATTGACATGCAAGCCTCATAACCCAAGCTCGAAGGTCGTCTTCAGTCTCTGGAGAATGAGCTCCGGATGACCTCCCTGCGACTTGGTCTTCACCATCTCGATCAAGACTTCATCGTCGAGAAAAAGCGAGAGCTTCCTAGGAGACGCTAGGTATGCATTCCGCTGCTCAATGACGGCAGCCTTGCTCGGAGGTATCCGAGATAGTACGAGGCCGAACCTACCTAGGCTTGGCTTGTCTAGCCGGATACGTAGTTGCTGGACCTCGCGGGTTCCGATCCCTTCGCGCAAGTTCTTGAATTCGCAGGGAATGTTCCTTGCATCGAACTCTGAGCTGATATCAGCCCAGAAGCCAGACGCACCGTAGTTTAGGAGAACAGCATCTCGAATCTCATGACCTTCCTGAGTCCTACATTGGGTTACGATATCTGGCAAGGGCGGCACAAAAAGGAATTCAAGAATTTCAGCGCACACGAGTTCGTATTGGCGAAAGTGGCCCCAACCTGAAGGACAATCCCCCAAGCGCCTGATCAGAAGCGGAGCAAGGCGCTGAAACGCCCTCTCAATCTCGCGCACGAGCATGGAAATATCAAAGGGCTTGAGAAAAACCTGACAATTCGTCTGCTTACTCAACCATTCGAGGATGTGGCTATCTCGAATGACCGTCGTCACAAATACGGGTACATATGGAAGCTGGCTTCTAAGCGATGCGAAGATCTGCATTCCCGTGTATCTTCCATTTGCCGTCGCAGC
>JAHFUH010000617.1 GCA_023265215.1 Acidobacteriota bacterium | reverse complement strand
CTTCCTAGTTCCGTGATTTCCTGTTTTAGGCCGGTAAGTACCTTCTTTACGCCCGAAGGAGATAACCCAATCCCTTTGATTTGGGCGATTTGCATGGAGGAAAGATCTTCAATGAAATATAGGTTAAAGATTAATCTATCGCGCGGTGAGGCTTTCTCCTGATTTCGGTACTCTGATTTGGCCCACTTCGGAATTTTAATTTGGCCCACCTTTGAATACAGGCCGAATAGCCATTCTGGGATTAGTCCCGGAATGGAGGTTATGGCTTGGACTGGAGGACAAAGGTGGAACTATTTGAGAGTATCCGAAGGGAGTACGAGTTTGGAGAGGGCACGATTTCAGGTGTGGCGCGTAAGCTCGGAGTTCATCGCAGAATGGTGCGGGATGCTATACGTAATGCCATTCCTCCGGCACGCAAGAAACCGGATCGGCCCCACTGGAAGCTGAGGGCATTCATTCCGCGCATCGAAGCCATGCTGGAAGAAGACCAGAGTGCCCCGCGTAAGCAGCGGCATACTGCTCACCGAATCTGGCGGCGGCTCAAAAACGAAAACCCCGGTATTGCGATCGGTGAAAGAACGATTCGCAAGTATGTGCGAAAACGCAGATTTGCTCTGGGCTTGATAGGCCGGGACACTTGCATCCCGCAGAGTTACCCCTGGGGATTGGAAGCTCAGGTGGATTGGTATGAAGCCTACGCCGATCTCGACGGTGAACGTACTCACCTCCAGGTGTTCGAGATGCGAAGCATGGCCGGCGGCGCCTCGTTTCACCGGGCTTACCCCAAGGCCACGCAGCAAGCATTTTTGGAAGCCCATGAGCTGGCCTTCAGGCGTTTTGGAGGCGTTTTCAAACGGCTCCGGTATGACAATCTCAAATCGGCAGTAAAAAAGATCATGCAAGGACATCGTCGCGAGGAAACGGCCCGGTTTGTTGCATTCCGCTCACATTGGAGATTTGAAGCTGTTTTCTGTAATCCAGGGAAAGAACACGCCCACGAGAAAGGAGGAATCGAAGGCGAGGGGGGATACTTCCGCCGAAACCACTGGGTGCCAGTACCGGAAGCTCAGGATCTGGAGGAACTGAACGAGAAGCTGCTGGTTGCTTGCTACCAGGACGAGCAGCGCAAAATTGCTGGGCATGAACTGATAGTCGGCCAAGCGGTTCTCGCAGAGAAAGAACACCTGCTGTGTTTGCCAGACGAAGGTTTCGACCTGGCTGAAGTGAGTTTCCCAAAGGTCGACGGTTTGGGGCGGGCGAAGGTCCGCTGCAACTTCTACTCGGTGCCCGTAAAGGTTGGAACGGAAGCTCAGGCCAAGCTCTACTCGACTTACGTGGAGATCTGGCATGAAGGAAACTGCATTGCTCATCACGAACGTTGTTATGGTCGGTATCAGGAGATCCTTAATTTGGAACACTACCTGGAACCGCTGGTGCGCAAGCCCGGCGCTCTGGCCGGCAGTAAACCGCTTGAGCAATGGCGTAATCAGGGGCGCTGGCCCGCAACTTATGACCGGATCTGGGAACTGCTGATGAGTCGCAACGGTCAACAGGAAGGCACGCGTCAGATGATCGAACTGCTGCAACTGGGCAAAACTCACGGTTATGACGTTCTGCGCCAGGCAGTGGAATCGGCACTGAAGATGGGCAGTTGCGATCTTTCGGCCGTACGCTATCTGATGACCGCAGATCAGCTTGAACGGGAACCTGCCGAACCGATTGATGTGGGTCCGCTGAGTTGTTACGAACGGCCCATGCCGGTCATGACCGACTACGACCAACTGCTTTCTGTCGGGGAGGTGATGCCATGAGCGAACAGAGCGCAGCACTCGTGGAAGCCGCGATCCGGCAGCAATGCAAAGCCTTACATATGCCCACTATTGGTTCTCAGTTTGTCGGTCTTGCTGTTGAGGCCGTCAAAGCGAAGCAAAGCCATACGGAATACCTGGAAGCGCTCCTAGCTGCGGAACTCGAAGAACGAGAATGCCGCACTATAGAACGACGTGTCCAGGAAGCACATTTGCCCAGAATGAAGACTCTGGAGGATTTTGATTTTTCCCAGGCACCGGCAATCTCCGCGCCTCAGATCCGTGAACTGGCTGAAGGTACCTATATCGATCGTGCGGAACCGGTGGTATTGACGGGTGACTGCGGAACGGGCAAAACGCATTTGGCCACGGCGTTGTGCGTCGCCGCTTGTCGGCAAAAAAGGCGAGTCCGATTTACAACGGCAACGGCACTGGTGAACGAGTTCGTTGAAGCTCGGCAGGAGAACCGGGTGGGGCGCCTCCTCGCCCGCTGGTTTCGTTACGACCTGGTCGCAGTTGATGAAGTTGGATACGTCCCGCTTGCGGACATCGGAGCGGAGTTTCTCTATCAGGTGGTTTCCGAGAGGGCCGAACGAGCGGCCCTTATCGTGACTACAAATTTATCGTTTTCTGAATGGACGCAGGTATTCGCCAATCCCCGATTATGCAAGGCAATGGTAGACCGGGTTACAGATCGTGCCCATATCATCGATACCGGGAAAGAATCCTACAGGTTCCGGCGAACGATGGAAGCGCGGAAAAAGAAACCGCGATCGGGAGGAAGGAATGAAAGTCATGAATGACCAGGCTGTTAATCCGCGAGAGAACACTCTGTGCTTGAAGGAATCCTCCGGATGGTTTGTTGCCGGGGATTCCTTTCGAAGGGCGATCTCGTTGCTTTCCGATGGTGCCTTCAAAATGTTTGCCCACATCTGCCTGGAGGCAGATCGTAGGACTGGAAGGTATGAAGCAGTTCAAACGGAATTGGCCAGTGCCATCTGTAGGTCCCGACGCATCGTAGGCAAGTACATCCAGGAACTTCAATGCAAGGGGGTATGCAATGTTCGAATGGGAACGAATCAGCACGCACGAACATCGTTCCAGATCCGGGATGAGTATTGGCCGTACCATCGAACCACGGATGATCCACAGCAAAATGCGTACGTGGACGCTATCAAAAACAGTTTTGTCTCCCTTGGTTGCACTACAGGGACGTTCAACGCGCGAGATGCCCAGATTGCAGATCAGTTCCAGAGATGCCACATCCCGCTGGATTTGGTCCAGGACGCTCTGCTCATGGGAGCATGCCGAAAACTTATATCCTTGCTCAATGGCAATTCCGGGGAACCAATCGCAAGCCTGGCTTACTTCGAAGGCTTGATTGCGGAAATCCGGGAACGCCCAATCCCTGCAGATTATCGGGAATATCTTCGAAAAAAAGTTGAGCAGCTCCGGAGTACTTGGGCAAAGACATCGGTCGAGTTGGTGAAAAAAGGGGCATGTCAGAACATGGACCGTCCGCAAATCGTTCAATAGCGGCCCGCTCACAAACCGATTTTTTCGCCGGCCTGTACCGCGGATCAGTGCTTGCGAAAAAAGGTAACAAGCAAAAACCAAAAGAAGAGACGGGATGATGTTTCTTATCAACTAAATAGGGTGGGCCAAAATAAAGTTCCGCAAATGGGCCAATTATAGTTGCCGAAACCAGAAGATCAATGCCTGAGATCAGTGAGAAGGAATTGGGACGCGTATATGACGATATTGATGCCGATATTAAGAGGAACGGT
>JAHFUH010000616.1 GCA_023265215.1 Acidobacteriota bacterium | reverse complement strand
TCTGCCATTTGATACTCACCCCATGAAGACCGGCTCTTCGTCACTTTCGTGAATGAACACCGGAATATTTAAGTTCTAAATATATTCTATCAAATCATGTCAATACGTAACGGTTATCGAAGAAGCACAACTATTTGATGAATTGGTTGAGGCTTGGCATGATTGCATTCATCCGTTGAATAATTCTCCAAACGCTGAATATACTTGACTAGAGTTGATATAATAATAGTAGAAACGCATTACTATTAGATAAATGCCGTTTAACCTAAGGCTTGTAAACGCTGGATCTAATTCCAGAGAAGGAAGTGATATGTCGACCGTTACCAGGACCATGAAAAGGCAGTGCATTCTCTGCGGAAAAGAATTTATTACACGAAGGCTGCGGCAGAAGTTCTGCTCGGAAGGATGCCGCTACAAACATTTTCAGGAAACCCACCTGCTGATTACCCTGGATCAATATACGGAGTACCAGAAGTTGAAGGAAAACTGTCCACATGTAGATTTCCAATCATAGCTGAATCTCCTCCATCAGAGAATCCACGTTGAGGGCCATCTTCTTCTTGCTCAAATACCGGATCGTATTTGCGATTGAGGTATGGCCCAGGAAATAGGCTGCGCTCTGGATATCTCTGTTGTCCGCAACCAGTGCCGCTACGCTGCGTCTCATTGTGTGCGTACTCGATCCTTGCAGCGATACGCCAATGCCAAACAGGCTTTGAAGATGGCGCTTGAAAATCCTATGCAATGTTCTTCTGCTCAGGGGTCTATCCGGCAACTCGCCACTGAACAGCCATGAGCTTTTCGTTGCTGTGCGGAGATATGCTGTGATAGATTCTCTCGTCTGATTTGTGAGTGCCCGTTCAACGATTTTCCCTGTCTTTTTCATTCGCAAGCGAAGACTGTAAGCGACAGTCCCATCGTGGTTGAGGATATCCTTTCGCCGTATCGCCAGTGCATCTGATTCACGCAGGCCAGTGGACGCCATTAGCTGGAATAGGGCGTAATCCCTTGGAGAACTCCGTTTCGCAAGCTCCAACAATTGGTGAATTTCCTCGGCGTTCAAAAATATGGGCATAAGCAGGATCTCCTGAATCGAAAAGGCCCAACTCACCTTTAGCTGGGCCGGATTATATTGTGTTAGGAGTTCTCAGTTGATTGTTAGAATAAAGCGGCAATGATTCCGACAGCTTCAGGGGAAACCCTATCAAGCCGAAGGCGATCCTCGATTAAAATCTACGGCAAATATAACATGGCGCACACTCATTGTTTGCCGACATTATGAAACCCGTGTTCATTGACATAATTGAAATGTGGTTTTATATTTCTTGTGAGTTTTCACAAAACGAGGTGGCCTATGTCTGAGAGAAAGCAGTCGAAGGAAACGTCCACAAGGAAAATTTGTAACTTCTCACCTGACTCAGATTCAGAAGAACTGAAAATTATAGCCAACAACCCTTCGTATGTATGCATGGCCTGTGGACGTTCTGCCGCAGGCAGTGAGCATCTCTGCAAACCCGAGAAGATGGCCTCTGCATGGTAAGCTTTTGATGCAAGCGGGAATCTTGTATTGAAGCTTCCTGCAAGAACGAGCGTAATTAGGGGCTCAAGAGATTCTGTTTTTTGCCCGGATTCTACTGCCCCGTGGTATGGACTGCCGAGGGCGATTTATAAGCGGGATCATCAGAAATACAGATAAGAAAGATGTTCTCCAGATCAGCTTTACGATGAATCCGCGTCTAACCGGTGATTTTTCTAGCTTCTCCGGCGATTATCATGGTCCTTGCTTGGGAAAGTAATCGAGCTTACGCCGACATCCCCATGGACGTGCATGTTTTACAGTTTCCCCTATGCCCGTATCAGGTTCTTTATCCCCCAGCGACTAAATATGAAAAGCTACGATCCTCGAAGCTATAAGCGAATCCGATCCTTTACGCATGGCATGGATATTGAAGCATTCAGTGCCGATATAAAAACCGTAACGGCGGCTGTCGTTTTTGCCTGACTACCTGCACGACGGGCCGGTAAAGGCCCAATACACAGTTAATAGAGCCGGATCCTGAGCAAGAAGCACAGGCTTTTCCACGTGGTCATTCCGTATGTTAGACCGATATAATCGGTCCTTGACCCGGTAATAGACAAGACCATTTTCAATCAGCAGTACTTCACTTTCGATGTCGTCGGTCCGGATCGTATAATCTTTCCCTGTCGCGGTGTCATATAGAAAGAGCTCAGCTTTGGGATTCCTTTCCAGCAGTTTACCAAACCGATTGTCACGTTCCCGATTTTCCGCCCGAATCTTGTCGACAAATTCTTTTGAAAAAGCTCCTTGAATCGATTTCCCGAGCGACACTCCCGCGAGCCAAGTGCCGAAGGGTTTGAAATTTATGAAGTCTGCATTCGGTACAACCACCTGCCGCCAGATCCGCTGGGATTTATCCAAAAGCTCGAAGCGAAGCTTATTGGGATTTAAGGTTTCTCGTAGATAGACCAAGTCGAAACTGGCAGTCCCAATCGACCACGAACCAGATCCGATAGACTGTTCAATTCCATCGATGGACCATCTTGCCGTTTTGTTCTCAACAGCTTGGGTGTCATTGGGCAGTGCAGGCCATCCGAGATCGATCAAATGCTTGCCCGATCCATCTGTCCATGGCATCCGGACAAATCCGTTCGGATCAACAAGTATATCCATCTGCGGGCGGTCTTCATGGCCCAGTCCTGAAAGGCCAGGGAGTACCGCATATTTTAAAAAACTCGGATCCATGTCCTCTTTTTGCCCATTCACGAGATTAAAGATGGCGAGCTGGTTTTGATTTTGATCATTTGACCAACCCGCCTCTGCTACGTATAGTCCTCTGTCCGGAACGCCAAGCAGATAAACGTGAAGCGGAACAAATGTTCCGCTTCTAACATCAACGATGCGCGGCTGACAGGGCGCGTCCATGTTCAGAATAATAAGGCGCTTGGGCCAGAAGTGAGGAGTGGCCAAGATCAGCAAACGCTTATCGTTATATGCCCGGATGAATTCTGTACCATCGAATGCTGGCAAGAGATCGAGAACGAGACTAAGCGTCTTTGCCTCTTCCGATAGGCGATAGAGGCGAGTTGCCACATTTGCCTCAGGATCTTCGGTAGGATACCCGGAAACCAGATACAACTCTGATTCTGATTGAGCCCTTGCCGGGACGAGCAAGAGACAACCCGCAATAATCAGTAATGCAATCGATGCCAATTTGGCCGCCAGCAAATCCTTTGTCATCCCGACTGGTCTACCCATAGGTTCGTTGTCTTGGATTATATCAGTATGAGGGCATTGACAGAACTAATAGCTGGTCCTGTACGCCCAGCGCTCCTTGACGCTCCCGAAAAGTCCCGATCTGGGAAACGTCAATTTTACGCAATTTGAAAGGTTCATTCAACACCGCAGGCGCTGGTGCCTCCGAATGTCCAGCAGAGCCGATCCAATGATGGTTTTCGCCGCTGATTTGAAGCTTCCCACATGCCCGTTTGAACTAAGCCGCTGGCGCATTCCATCGACATTAGTGCCGTTGCCCCACGTTTGATGCTAGCTTGGGGTCATAGAAAGGAGGGTTCTATGACCCCACTACGTCAGAGAATG
>JAHFUH010000615.1 GCA_023265215.1 Acidobacteriota bacterium | reverse complement strand
GACTTCCAAAATCCACATTTTTATTTTCGCCGAAAAATAATCGACAGCTTATGAAATAGCTAAAGGCAGCCTATATTGCCGGCAGGGCTATGAAAGGCTTATTCTCAGACAGGCTCCTAGATCCTACAGGAAAGTGAAATGGCCGGGAGGTCAAGCCGCCTGATAAGTTGGCAAGCGAAACAGTGAAAATAATGTTGTTTGGTTTTGTTCAGCAGAAGCTACTTAGTTTGAATAAAAAGCATGATGATTCTGATTATCCAATAAAGATAGAACAATGCGATCGCTCCCCATAAGATCGATATCGATATGTTGAGAGCAAAAGCTCCGAACTTATAGGCAATAAAAGCAAGGAAGGATAAGATCAGCCAAAAAATCAATTCCGCTGCAAACCGGTTCACCCAACCAATCCTGAAAAGGCCTTTATCAAAAATATCCTTCCACATAGGCCAATCTTATCCTTTTATCGATTTGGCATAAATAATAAATTGCATTGGGTGCATGGCACAGAGCAAATTGCACCGGATGAATATACGGCATGAATTGCGTAGAATAGCCCTCCTCTGCTTCTGAATATGGCCTTTACTGCCCAGCTAAATTGGTCGTCTTGGCCGATGGCACGATGAAAAATATGCCGTATATTGCTTGAGTATCTTCTTTACTCCTGCTAGAAACCGGGGCCGCTCATCGGAGCGGCCCTTTTCCTTGACGAACCAATTAGGAGTTCAGTTATTTTGCTTGCCTTCAGCCGGGTTGAGGGCCAATCATTGGGAATCTGGGTATCAGCTATTACAGAAAAGACACCGGAGGACATTTGACCTTGCGCCGGGGGACCAGCCAATGAGAAAGATCCTGCTTCTGGTTTTCCTGATTCCAATCCTGCAAGCATCGTCATTGAACGATAACCCTGAAGATACCGCTAAGAATTTCTATTCGACTGTCTTGTCGTTTTCCATAAAAGCGTGTCTGCCGGATGAAAATCAACTACGCCGTCTCACTCCTTATATGAGCAAACGATTGACTGCTCTTATTCGAAATGCTTTGGCCTATAGCGAACAATTCGCAAAAGATCATCCTCCCCAACGTACAAAAGAAGGATATCTCATATTGGATAAACCACCATTTTCTGATGGAGATTGTTTTTCCAGCAATGTGGAAGGCGTCACAAGCTTTGCAATCGGGAAGTCTCATGAAAGCAAAGGTAAATATCAAATCGACCTGAATCTTGTGCGCATCGATCCAATGAGCCCAAACAAGCCCATTGAATGGACTGATGCCGTCCATATCATTAAAGAAGATGGTCGGTTTGTTGTTGATGACCTGGAATTTCTAGCAGACTGGCCTTATGCCAATCATGGCTCGCTGAGCAAGACCTTAGAATGGAGGCCTGAGAAACAAAAGTGAGTATGAGGTGGTCGATGAAATGTCCTTCCTGTGGTCTGGGAAATCCTCCAACGGAGCAAATCTGCGATTGCGGTTATACTAATGAGCTCATATGCAAGACGACATAATCTTTAAGGTAGACGCGGCGTCTCGCCGCGTTCGACTTGCGGTATAGAAGAGCTTAGGCACGCGGCGAGACGCCGCGTCTACTTTGGCGCAATATTTTCGAGACAGAAAATAAAACATCTGGAGCTATTAATGGCTGCTTACTAATGACCTGATTAGATACTTACAAGAAAAACCGTATATCTAAATAGTTTAAGAAAGGCAGTTCAGAGTTCCCAGTTTGAAAATGCGTTGAAGCCTTCATGATCTTTTCTTCTTCTGACTCCTGGCTCCTGACTTCTGACTCCTGACTCCTGACTTCTAAATCCCCGAGCGCGGCCTGACAGTTTCAAATCCCACCAAGTGTCGCGCGCGAGGGGATTTCAAGGGGCAAAGCCCCTTGGCTAGTAATTTTGAAACCCATGCGCTTGGTAAACCAATACCAATTTCTTCAGTTGTCGGTAATAAAATAACGCTTCCGGTCGGCACTGAGTTGAGATTAGCGGGTTTAGGAAGCCGCTGGAAAGGTCATTTAGCCGATGGAATAATTGCATTTGTGATCACTCTAGTCTGGCTATTCTGTTATTCGGAATCATCCCGATCTTACGGCAGGCGCAAGTTGGTTGGAGAAAGGGATGTTTGCAAAAATCACCGGCTCTTTGTTCCAGCCTGTAGTAAAATCGCATGCGAATTGAACTCGAAACTCCAGGAAAGCTGGCATAATGTTTTATCTCGCATACGGGGAGCCGTCTGATAGAGAAACGGTTCCGAAAAACCGGCGGTTTATGAAGGGGAATAGGGAATTGACACACGCCCAGCGCCGTCTCTTATGTTGCCTCGCGTCCCACTGGGGATGGTTGCTGCTTTTGCTTTTCTTCTGCCCGCAAATTTTCCCGCAAAGCAAGAATGCGAAAAAAGAGGAGCCTCCCATCAAGAGCCAGTCCGCGATTAGCGTCAAAGTCAATTCGGTGGTTGTGCATCTAACCGTGACCGACAAGGCGGGGAATCCTGTGACGGATCTGAGTCCGGGCGACATCAAAGTGTACGATGATGACAAGCCTCAAGGCATTCAGACTTTCGCCTCGGAATCCTTCGCGCCTCCAGAACTGGAAGAGGAGACAAATCCAGCGGCTCCATCCAGGGAAGCCGCGAAGCAGCAGCCGGTGAAAGAGCAGAAATCTGCGGGTCCCCGTTTGATCTCGATTGTGATCGATGATCTTACGATGGAATCTCCGGAGGGCCGGTTTCGTTCCGGGTCCATCCTGGAATTTCCCCGGATGGTTGATGCTATAAAGAATTTCGTGCAGAACGACATGGGACCCATGGACCAGGTTTCGATACTTTCAGGCTCCCGGAAAGTTCAATTCCCTTTTTCCGACAGTAAGAAGCGTGTCCTTGAAGAACTGGAAAGTGTTCCCGGAAAACTGAATCGAGACTGGCCCCTTCGTCCGGAGCCGGACATGACCGATCTCGAAGCATGGACTATCGCCACCGGTCAATCCTCGCCAACGGATCTCCCGTTCAGTGCCGGCCCAACAGCGGAATGGTGGAAACTAGCCGCCATACGCCAGAATGGGGATGTTGTGCTTCGTACTCGCAATCTGCTCTACGCAATCCGGCAAAACCTGAGGACGTTGGCGCACTTTGAAGGCGTGAAAACGGTGGTGCTTTTCTCGGATGGGTTTCTTACGCAAAGCAAGACCGCCGAAGCATACCAGCTCCAGGAACTTGTCAATCTTGCATTGAGCTCCGGGATTGTTCTATACACTGTGAGTACTCGAAGCATTGCGGGCGAAGAAGGGTCGGCGCCCACGGTCAGTGCTTTGCCTAATATTGATTCAGATAAACCGGTGATCCTGACTCTGCCATTTGAAATGAACAGGGAATCGCAGGAACAACCGCTTGTTCAGCTGGCTTCTGAAACGGGAGGCCAGTTTTTCCCCCGCGGCAACAATTTGTATGCCGGGCTTCAGCGTATCGCTCACCGCCGTTCCTCCTACTACATCCTGACCTATGCGATGCCTCCGCATAAACCGGATGGCGCCTATCATCATATCAAGTTGGAAGTGACTCGCCCGGGCATGGAGCTGACTTACCGAAAAGGTTATTACGTTCCCAAAGAGGAGCTGATTTTTCA
>JAHFUH010000614.1 GCA_023265215.1 Acidobacteriota bacterium | reverse complement strand
CGGTTCTACAACGTCGGCTCAAACCTCCATCGGGTATGGGATTTTCAAATCCTGGAGCGCCATACGAAAGATGAGCGCGTCTGGCTTTGGGATCTCAACGGAGTGACAAATCCGAAGCTGGCGGCGGAATGGTCGAAAGGGACGCCGGAGGATTGGGCTACAGATACTCTACAGATCGCTAAAAAGGCTTATTGTTTGCCAGGGACCAATACGGTTATGACCTCTGGAACGAAGCTGGGAGACGATTATTGCAATATGGCGCTGCCTATGATTCAGAAGCAACTTGCGAAAGCAGGGGTGAGAGTGGCCTTTATTTTGAACTCGATATTCAAAAAGGAGTGAGGGGAAATAGGAATATTGAGGCACTCATGAACATAAGCTCCTTTTATGCCGCTGTGAAAACCGGAGGACTTGCAAGGGCAAAGATGCTGCTCAACGATAATCCTGAGCTGGTTTTTAGTAAGGACTTCACCCGCGCTACGCTTTTGCACTGGGCGGCAAAGAAGGGCCATAAGGAAATGGCAGAATTGCTTCTGGTCAGTGGGGCCGATGTCAATGCCAGGGGCGGCTGTGGCGAGACACCTTTTTACCTTGCCGCTTGTTTTGGCAAAAAGGAAATAGCGGAATTACTGCTGACCAATGGGGCCGATGTCAATGCAAAGGACGAATGGGGTTATACAGCTTTACATGTAGTTGCGTCAAATGGTCACAAGGATGTGGCGGAACTGATACTGTTACATGGGGCTGAGGTCAATGCTGTGGCCAAATGTGGTGAGACGCCTTTGTGCCGTGCGGCGGCGTTCGGTATCAAAAACGTGGCGGAATTGATTCTGGCAAATGGAGCCGATGTCAATGCCAAGGATGAGTGGGGCGTTACGCCTCTGCACAGGGCGGCACGATGGGGCCACAAGGACGTTGTGGAATTACTTCTGGCCAAGGGTGCTTCGGTCAATGCCAAAAATAATGACGGTTATACAGCTTTAGACATTGCTGCGGATAGGGGCTTCAAGGACGTAGTGGAATTGCTACGCCAGCACGGAAGTCACGAATGGGCATTTTCACACAAAGGGTAGGAAGCGCTATTTTGAGGCAGCTATCAGTCAGCAGATTGGGAGGAATCATGACCGAAAAGGCAGATTTGCCTTCCTTTGATCGCGAAGTCAGGCTTCATGTCGCTGGTGCCTCAGTAAGACACCTTTCACCGTTCTCCAACCTCAAGGTGCCGGCTTCGGAATAGCCATTGGCTGACGAGGATCTCAGGAAGTGGGTTCAACCCTTTTATCTTAAGAATCTCGTCCATGAGATGGTGGATTTCATTGCCGCGGTCCGAACGATTCGCGAAGAGGTCTCGCCCGAAATTGCGATGATGCTGCTCGCCAACTTCAACTGGCGGCCACGCATCACTGCTGGTTACTTCGCTGCCATATGGAATTGGTCGGAGCTTGTCAGTCCAATTGGGAGGCTTCTTCTGCGCAGTGACGTATGCTATGCCGCTCTCGGTTACTGCCTTGCGTTGCGGAGATTTAACTCGCGTCAGTCTGTGGACTATCTGGTTGAGTACCTTGAATACTACCTTGCGCGCCTAGATCTCCGGTTTGATCAAAGCGATGCAATGGCCGCCTTGGGCCAGCTCGATCGCGAGAATGGAATTTGCGAGCGCGATCGACTCCTCCCACTCTGGCAGGAGTTCGCAAATAATACGAAATTGAATCTTATTCAATCGGATCAGTTGTTCGAGAGGCAGTATCTAACGATTCTCGATGCGGCTCGGGTGGTGGGTTCCTGACGTTCGCCAGAATGGGACGATCCTCTGAGTGGACCTGCCGAGAATCGGCGCTTTCGGATCTAAAAAAGGCGGAAGGTTGGACGATAGACGGACCTCCTGGGAAGCGGCCTACGATGAAGCATGATTCTAACCGCCATTTTTATGGATATGAGCTGAGGCGGACGGTGCATTGAACGCCAATATCTTTGACCCGAGTATTTGCAATCATCAAGAATCGGGGCTGAAATCCACTTGAATCCCAGCAATTCCAACCGGCAAATACGCATATCGGGTTAAGGAAACCTTCTTTCGACAAGCCGATGGCAGTCCCCCAACCCTGCCCGTATCCCGCCCAAGTGCATTAATGCACTCGCGCGGAATTCACCACACCCTCCATCTATTCTTCCGAATAGTAGTTGGAGTCAATTCGCTTGATTTCGTATGCTCCGGATGTGGTGGTGCCAAGATTGAAATCAATCATCAATTCAGCCAGGGTCCGCCCATCTATGAGGATGACCTTTGGATCAATGGTTTCGACATATTTTATTGCATCTTCTGAAAATTTGCCGGCAGTGATAAAGACGCCCTTCTTCGCTCGTTTGCCGTGGAGGGCACCGACAAATTTCTGAACCTCTGGCCGACCAACCGTGCCTTCCCATCTTTTCGCCTGAAGATAGATAACATCGAGCCCAAGGCGGTCCTCTTTAATGATTCCATCCACTCCCTCGTCGCCGGTTCCGCCGATTGATTTACCCGCATCGGCGCGAGAACCGCCGTAACCCACGGAAACCATCAAATCCACGACCAGCTTTTCAAAGAAAGCCGGAGAGTTCGACTTAATTTTATCCAGGATTTGCCCTACCAGATTATTCCGGATGCTTTCGTATGCCCGTTGAAGAGATTCCTCAGGGGTTTCATTTGGAGTCTCGCCTCCTGAATCGAATGCTCTTTACCGTCTGCCGCCATATTGAGTAGTGGTTTAAAGAAGCTCTGAAAATCAGGCACAGCCATTTCTCTCTCCTCCTTAATCCCACGATAACAATTTTTGCGATTTAAATCTTGGCCGCCGATTGTATCCTATCGCCGGATCGTTTGCCCCGAGTTTTTGGATGAACTCAAGCTCCTTCAAGGTAACTTCCGTGTTGGATGCGGTTTCGGATTCCCAAAGAATTTCTTTCCGGATTGTGAAATTCCGCCTTTGCTCCTTTGTGAAATCCTTAGCGATGAGTTTGCTGCTTGCGCTGCCAAAGTAATTTATGCTGTCCGTCACGTCCTGGCCGACATAAATCTTGCCGTTGGGATATGTGATTTTGTAAATGACTTTCATGCGGATGCGAATTCTATCACAGGATATTTTGAACGATTTCCAGATTTAAAAAAACAAACTGATCGGGGGCGAATCTGGATGGACAAGCAAGTTGCATTCTCAACACTGGCGGCGGAGGGGTGGGAGATTTCTGGGCCGCATCCGAAACGGTTTCCGATCAAAAAGAAGCCGAGGGGGACGTTTTATGGATAGGGACTAATGCGAATTGTCCACTGAGACTGATCCTTGATCTGAATTGTTAGGAAATCATACACCACAATTCGGGTTAGCCGGAGACATGGCCGATCCTAAATATGTAATGTATGAAGGTAACTCCATTTCATGCGACCGCTATCCCGATAGCTCCTTCGCTGAAAGCGCCTGCAGGACATTGAATAAAAACCAGCCAGTTTCCGGTATTTGCTGTGGGGCGAAGATCTTTTCCTTCTTACCCTCCTGGCATATGCCAACTGCGTCCGAGTAGGGTTGAAATCTAATAACATGTTTATATGGTATTCGGAAATTCACGCCTTTTTCCCTACCTCCGAAATAGACACCTG
>JAHFUH010000124.1:9738-11002 GCA_023265215.1 Acidobacteriota bacterium | reverse complement strand
GGGATTGTTTCGCAAGACCCGATTCCATCTCAAAAATAATTGAGAAAAGCTGGAGTGAAACGATCTGTCATAGCATTTGTGCTTACCCAATCGCGTTTCAGAGACGATACTGACGTTTAACAGAGAAAAGGGAAAAGCAAAATGAGCCTAACCTCAATTTTAAAAGATCCAGAAATAAGAGACCGATTTAGAAAGGCATTTGTCATGCCGAAGTTTGAATTAAAAGGCGATCTCTTGGCCCCACCGTTAACGAATCGCTATGGCTTGGTGGGCGCGGCATTTGATTATTCGGTTCGTTTCTGGCTTGAACGAAAATTCCGCAAAAAGATTGAAAGCGGAGCCTGGGTCGCCGACTGGGCCTATCCCAATTTGCTATGGACCATTGAGGATGCAAAGGCTTTTCACCAAAAGGAAAAATTTAGCGATACCCTCCTAATCCCAGATCACAGAAATGTTTTGACATATGAACGAGATGAAATATCGATAGAAATGCTTAACCTTGCCTTAGAGCAGTACGGGAATAATTCAAAGCGCAAACTGGAAAAACTCGGAAATGCAGTTATAAAGCGGTATGAAAAATCAAAGAAATGCTACCACGCATATTTGAAGAATGGTCGTCGCACTGATGATTTGATTGAAACCTGTCTTTTTTTAGCCCGCTTAGATCTATTTCGGCGCCCGGGTATAGTGGACTGGGAAATACTAAGTCCCGAGGATCCTAAAGACATTGAGGATGTTAAGAAATTGATGGATGTTTGGGGTGAAACGCAGTTTAAAATTAAACATAGGGCTTATTTGAATCCAACCTTCGGCAAGGGATCAGATCTGGTTGGCGGAGCTGACGCAGATATTATTGCCGATGACATCCTATTAGATTTCAAGGTCACAAAGCATCTCAAATTAGAACGGGAGCATTTCAATCAGATTATTGGATATTACATTCTTTCGCTTATCGGAGGAGTTAACAATGAAGGGAATGTACATCCAATCAAGAGAATAGGTTTGTATTTCGCCAGGCATGGCAAATTCTGGATAGCTCCTGTTTCCAGCATTGCGAGCAACCGAGAGATGATTTATTTTAAAAAGTGGCTTCAGGATTACGTCTTGGAGACCAATTACATCTAACAGCTCAACACCATGCAGCAGAGAGAGCCAATTTTTATGAGCTAAGGAATTCGATCCACCATTACATTCCATAGCCCCCGCAAATCCCGTACTGGGAATTATCGCAATCGATCCTTTTTGAAAATCTCATTCAAAACTT
>JAHFUH010000124.1:0-9728 GCA_023265215.1 Acidobacteriota bacterium | reverse complement strand
TACCCCTGCCTTTGCAAGTTGCTTCTGGATCAGAGGCAGCGCCATATTGCAATATTCGTCACCCAGCTTGGTTCCTGATGGAATAACGGTATTTGTCCCGAGCAAGCAGTATGCCTTTTTTGCGACCTGGAGTGTATCGGTCGCCCAATCCTCCGGAGTCCCTTTTGACCATTCTGCTGCCAGCTTCGGATTCGTCACTCCGTTGAGATCCCAAAGCCAAACCTGTTCGTTTGTTGTATGGCGCTCCATGATCTGAGAATCCCACACCCGATGGAGGTTTGCCCCGACGTTGTAGAACCGGATCTGGATCAGGTTGCCGCCTCTGCTGCTTGTATCGCCGACATGCAGGGGCTGACTGAGATCTTCGATAAAATGAACCAGGAATTTGAGGGCTTGCTGCCTTTCTGTTTTGTTCGCCGTCGGATCCCGCAGCACTCGTTTGAAATCCTCAATTTTGCTGACGACACATCCCCCGGGCGGACAATATCTGGATTTGTATCGGTATTCCGCGATCGGAACATCCACATAATGCCAAGCTCCACTCCTCGGATTTCTTTGCTCGTCGGCCCAGGTTGATATGTCGGCGAGTGTTACTCCCGGTCCAAGTAGATCTCGGATGGCCGAAAGTGCGCGAGGACTCAAGCGAGCCTCCGCCATTTCTGAGGCAACCCGATGCCCAAGCCGGCCCCAGGACCAACCGGCCTCTGATATCAGGAGAACAGCGAAAATCGCAACAGTGACCGGCCTGATTGGATTCCAAGTCCCCTGGCGGATAATGTGAAAATGTCTGTCTTCTTTCATTGCCCTATTATGAGGAATTCTCGCAAGGCTTTAAACCTGAAATGGTACGATACCGTTTACACAGGAAAGAGGCAGATGCGCAGGGTGCTCATTCACTGGATTCTTAGGGCACTGGCGGTATGGCTAACATCGCTGATTGTACATGGGATTTACGTAAGTCACCCAGCGGCAGCTCTGATTGCTGCAATCGCCATAGGATTGGCCAATGCCACCATAGGACTGTTCCTTAAAATCATCACTTTCCCGTCACCATCGTTACCTTTGGAATATTTTGGCTGGTCATCAACTGGATAATGCTTAAACTTGCCGCGGCGCTTGTCCCCGGCTTTTATATTCGCTGATTCGGCGCAGCATTCTGGGGTGCAATCGTGCTCAGCGTAATGAATTTGTTGCTGAAATGGCTGGTTCTGCCGCGATATCGGGGGTAACGGCTTTGAGGAAGACCGCCCCAGGACGGGATTCTACTGGCAGACAGCTTTCGAGATTATTACAATTTAATGCTTGGATTCTCTCCTGTTTTTATCCCTACCAAAAAGAATATGGGCTTTCTCGCTTTCATATTGTTTCCGACATGCTGGCATGAATGGCCCCCAAAATCCGGAGGCATTGAGTGCTTTCTCCTTTAATTCATCTGCTTCTGCTTCTTCGAGATAATCCAAAAACATCCCAACTCTCTCAAACCGTTTCTCCATTTCCGTATTTCCAATCCGCCGGCGTAGATTATCGCAAATACTACGTTCGGACAATGCCGTGTCATGCCAGACTAAATCCAGATATGCGAATGAATTCAGAAGATATTGTAAATAGTACATGCCAGCCGATGTAATGCGTATCGATGATGCGCCGCCTAAGCTGTCAGTCCGACGAGTATCAAGCTCAACTAATTGGCGATCAACCACGATCAATCGCTCAACGGTGGCCTTGCAATCCTCGTCATTACCAAAGAGGTCAGTGATTGCATTGATGAGTGATTGTAAGCCTACAAATCCCTCCCCCGAAGGCAAAGCTGGACTACTAGCCTTGAGAAATCTCAAGACTCTGAGTGTAGTGAAATGACTTGAGTTCGGATATTTATTTACATAGAAGAGGTTGGCGATTGGGCTTCGGACCTCCTTATAATAGCGGTAATCTCCGAGCATTACGCTTTTGGCGAACTCATGAAATGGGACTGCATAGCCCCCCGTTAGAAACGCATCAACGATCTTGCGCATATCAGTGGCGCCAGATGTAATAAAGCTATTGAAGAGCGCGAGGGCGAGACGCATGTTTCCATAGGCAATTGACTCCACTAGCCTGATTATGTTTCGATTCTGCCCAAGAACAGAGCGTCTTAGAAGTCGGAAAAGCTCAACAACGTCGCCATAGTTGCGTTCCTGCGGCGTTGCCTGTACTTCTCGAGCTTTTCGGACGGCCTCGTTGGCAGCAAAATCTATACGTAATCTCAATAACTCATTGAACCTGGGGGAAGAGAGATGGTAGGGCCTAATTGCATATGCGGTTAGATGCTTTTTCATCAATGCGGCTGACAAAGATTCTTCGCGCATAACGAGTAGCGAAAAGCATGAGTGAGCGTTAGCAAGATGTTGCGCTGAGGTGAATATCTCCGCTTGAGCCTCGAACCGCAGTTGATCCACATTGTCAAAGACAATGATTGGGAGCTTTCCTTTTTTTAGTAAATAACGCAATGCCGCCTCTCCAAATTTCCGATCATCACTGAAGTTCTCAAAAAGCAAATTATTTTTCCGCTTCTCCAGCGAAGTGCTGTCTGCGCTATACACATCTTCCAAAACCTCAAGATCGTCAGAAAAGAGAAGCTCCAGAATTGGTCTTGTCTTGAGAGTAGGGTCACTTGTTTTGAGAGAAGTTGTCAAAGTATGCCACAGAAAACTATCAAGCTGGCTGGAATCATCAGGGGCACCAAGAAAATTCATGTACACCAATATGGCAAGCCCATCGGCTTTACAGAGATCTGGTGCAATGACACGAAAAAAACGGCGACAAAAAGTTGACTTACCTGAACCAATTCCCCCCATCAGTATAACGACAGAGCCCAAATTGTTGGCACCTTGGGCTGCGGAAATCAAATCGCGGCCAAGCGTACCGGCTTCATCCTCGCGCCCATGGTGAACAGTCTTCGCTTCTTGAACAAAATGAGGGATAGAATCACGGATAACAAGCGATAGGTCAGAGTCAATCGTTTGAATGGGCTGTGAATATACATAGCAGTGTTTGAGAACGTCTGTGGCGTTTTGAGCCGCAATATCACCAAAAAACTGTTCCACGTAAGGACGTAGAATAGAATTCAGTGGATTGCGTCCATAAATTGCATCAGCTTCGACAAATTGATCAATGGGGCGATAATGGCCGCGCTCAGTTACTGAACTAATGCGAAAAGAGGCATCCAACTTTCCGTCTGCGATGCCTTCGTAACTCAATAAATCCCAAAATTCCGTAAAATGATTTAAAATATCATTGTAATCATGAAAGACGATTGCATCAGATCCCCTCCAACTCTGACCTTCTACTATGGCGCGAAAAATGATGAAAGAGTATCCATTCGAAATAAGACCATAGCGGGTTCCGGTATCAGCGCAATACCGCTGTACCTGTTCAATACCCTTGCGGATAAAAGCATCGCTGGTTAAAGTTCCAGCTATTTTCATTCGACGACGTGGTTGCTTGCGGTGAGGGAAACTAAAGGCTTGGCCTTCTGATTTTGCTTCCCAGATCATTACAGGCCGACCGTGAGTGAACATGAAGTCAATGTATCCCGGGTTGGCAAAGGGTTCACGTCTAACGGCGATACGCGGCCATAACAAGACCTCATGAATGATGCGATCTAATATGTTAGCGCGTGTATCGCTCTCCGACGTCAATCCTCTGTCTCTGGAAATTCTGGGATTTTCTTCATAAATCAGCTTAAAAGCATCTAGCGGATCGAGCGGCATTCAGTTTGCCTCCATTCAGCACATATTTTTATCAAGATTCTTAGGCAGCAACATCTCCACACAGCAATTCCGCCTGTTCCAGAACTGTCAGCGTCGCCTTTTCCTGTTTATCCGGCGGATAGCCGTATTTTCGAAGAACACGTCGAACCATCACCCGCAGCTTTGCCCTGACACTCTCTTTAACCGTCCAATCAATAGAAACATTCTTGTGGATCGTTTGCACCAATTCGCGGGCAATCGTCCGCAAAGCTTCGTCGCCCAATATTTTTACCGCGCTGTCGTTAACCTCCAGGGCATCGTAGAAAGCGACCTCTTCATCCGAGAGATCAAGCTTTTGGCCTCGTTGGCCGGCTTCCCGCATATCTTTCGCCAATTTGATCAGCTCATCGATCACCTGGGCGGTCTCGATTGCGCGGTTCTGATATTTCCGTATCGATTGCTCCAGCATCTCGGCGAAAGAGCGCGACTGGACAAGGTTTTTCTTTGATCGTGTCTTGATTTCGTCGTTGAGCAACTTGCGCAGGACTTCCAGAGCAAGGTTTTTATGCGGCATACCCTTAATCTCTGCCAGAAACTCCTCGGACAAGATTGAAATGTCGGGCTTCTTTAACCCAGCGGCGGCGAAGATGTCGATTACCTGATCAGATGCTACGGCACGGGAAATGATCTGACGAATAGCTTGGTCCAGTTCATCTATCGTCTTCCTTTCACCGGCGCCTTCTTTAGCAAGGGCCGATCTCACCGCCTGAAAGAATGCCACATCGTCACGGATGCGAACGGCCTCGGGGTGAGGAACCGATAAAGCGAAAGCCTGAGACAAATCTATAACCGCTTTTAGAAGCCTGGATTTCCCTTCTTCTTGTGCGAGTATGTGCTCCTGTGCTTGCGGCAGGAGCCCAAGTCGTTCAACGGACTTGCCGGATATCCAGATGGACCAGTCAAAGCCGTGGAATAAATCGCAGCACACTTCATATCTTTCAAGCATCACCGCAACGGCTTCATCTTGATCTATGGCAGTATCGCCTTTGCCGCCGCTCTCCGTGTAATCCGACAGCGCACGTTTTAGCTCATCCGCCAGACCAAGATAATCGACTACCAGACCGCCAGGTTTGTCTTTGAAAACCCGATTTACACGGGCGATAGCTTGCATGAGCCCGTGGCCGCGCATCGGCTTATCTAGATACATCGTATGAAGGCAAGGAGCATCAAAGCCGGTCAGCCACATATCCCGCACAATTACGATCTTGAGGGGATCCTTGGGATCCTTAAACCTCTTTGCCATGGCCTCTCGGCGGGATTTATTCCGGATGTGTTGCTGCCAGTCCAGCGGATCCGATGCCGAGCCCGTCATTACGATCTTTATAGCGCCCTGTGAGTCCTCCTCACTGTGCCATTCCGGACGCAGCACAGTTATGGCGTTGTATAGATCAACTGCAATGCGGCGACTCATACAAACGACCATGGCCTTTCCGTCCATTGCTTCAAGCCGCTTTTCAAAATGCTCGATGAGATCCTGCGCGATGAGCTTGATCCGTTTGTCGGTACCAACTACAGCTTCAAGCGCCGCCCACTTGGTTTTGAGCTTTTCTTTGCGCTCAACTTCCTCACCCTCCGTTGCCTCATCGAAGGCAGGATCAAGATGGGGCTTCTCGTTTTCATCCAGCTCAAGCTTTGCCAGGCGCCCCTCATAATATATGGGAACGGTAGCGCCATCCTGTACCGCTCTCTGGATGTCATAAATGCTGATGTAATCTCCGAAGACTGCGCGGGTATTTTTGTCTGTTAGCTCGATTGGTGTACCGGTAAAACCGATAAAGGAGGCGCTGGGCAGAGCGTCCCGCATGTGCCGGGCAAAACCATCGATGAAATCATACTGGCTTCTGTGGGCTTCATCAGCAATAACCACGATGTTGCGTCTATCGGATAGCAGCGGGTACGTGTCGCCTTTCTCTTCGGGAAAGAACTTCTGGATGGTTGTAAATACAACCCCGCCGGAAGCAACCTTGAGGAGCTGCCGAAGCTTCGCGCGGTCCTTTGCCTGAACAGGCATTTGGCGCAGCAGCTCATTGCAGCGGGAAAAGGTGCCAAACAACTGTTCGTCCAGATCATTCCGGTCTGTGAGAACCACCAAGGTCGGATTTTCCATGGACGGGTGGAGAATAATCCTCCCTGCATAGAAAGCCATCGTGAGGCTCTTGCCCGACCCCTGGGTGTGCCAAACAACGCCAACCCGCCTATCACCGTCAGGGCGCGAAGCTTCAACCGTGGCGGTAACAGCGCCGCGCACAGCGTGGAATTGATGATAGCCAGCCATTTTCTTAATGAGATTGCCGCCGCCTTCGTCTTCAAAGACCATGAAATGGCGTAGCAGGTCCAGAAAGCGCCGCTTCTCAAAGACGCCACGGATCAGCACTTCAAGCTGCAAAATATTGGTTGGAGCCAGTTCCTCACCTTCGATCGTGCGCCAGGGCATAAACCGCTCTTTGTCCGCACTAAGGGTGCCGATCCGCGCCTCCAGACCGTCCGAGACGATCAGAGCCTCATTGAATAAGAACAGAGAAGGGATTTGCTGTTTATACGTCTGGAGCTGATTGAAGGCTGTCCATATCGTGGCATTTTCGTCAGTTGCATTTTTCAGCTCCATGACGGCCAAAGGAAGGCCATTAACGAAAACCACGATATCGGGACGCCGATTATATTGCCCTTCTATTACCGTGAATTGATTAACTACAAGCCAATCATTGGCATCAATATCATCAAAGTTGATGATATTGGCGCGGTCGCCGGCTATGGAGCCATCGGCGCGTTGATATTCAACCTCAACGCCATCGACGAGCATTTTGTGGAATGCCCTATTATTGGCTATCAGGGAAGGCGATTCAGAGCGGGTGATTTTCCGAAATGCTTGCTCTAAAGCGTCAGGCGGGATAGTTGGATTTATATCGGCAAGCGCATCACGCAACCGACGCTCAAGCACAACCTCCTGATAGTTATCTCGTTCTGCGGCTGTTTCTTCTGGAGCGATTGAGGGGCCAAAAATCGGCTTATATCTAAGACTGTCAAACCAGCCTAAAGCTGCCTCCTCAACATCCGATTCAGTCAGATAATTTTTCAGCATTAGCTGTTTTTCAGCCTCTTCTAAAATGTCCAGATTACACGACGGCTCCTGCAATCTTCGCTGCATCTTTCAGACGAATCTCACCGGAAAGCAATTTGGGCAATAGCGCATCGCGGATGGCGGCAAGCATACGAGATTCGCTTATATTGCTAAACACCTTTAAAAAAATCGGCTCAGCCAATTTATTAAAAGCGCGGAGTATATCCTCCGGCGGAAAGATCGCAACGAGCCGTTTCAAGTCCTGTGCTGTGACGTGTCCTAATCCGGTAGTTTGCTTATTCCGCGCAATTTCAATAAAGACAGGCTTTAAATGACGAAGCAGGTAGTAAACAAAATACTTTTCTACAGGCTGCTTAAAAAGAATCTTGAATATGTGTTGGTTTAGCCAGCCTTGGCCACCTTCCCAAACAAACATATCGATAGAGGTATCAGGACTGCCGGACCATGAAAAGAGAATGTCTCCAGACAAAATCAGGTATTTAGAATCAAAGACAAATTCAGTGAATTTTGTTTGTGCCGTAATGCCGCCTTTTAATTATCCAATTTTAATGATTGGCAATCCGATTCGATCTAGTGAAAAATGTTAATTTCGGAAAGCTAGGCCATTGATATATTCGGCGCATTCATAAAGAGAACGAACGTCCCATCCTTTTGGAATATCGCCAACATTAGATTCGTTGAATGACCTTGGGAAAAGGGCAGCGGTTTTAGCGGCAAGCTCGGCAGATCTTCCTTCCATCTTTGCTCGAACAGGATCGAAATCCACAAACCACGATTTGAAAAGCGCCTGAGACATTGCCTCCAGCGTTTCATTCATTCGACGGTTCAGCTCGATCTTGTCGTCCAGGGTGCCGAGTATGTGGGCAATGAATTGCTGTTCCGGAACAGGCGGTAGCGCGACGTGAAATGCTTTAACCTCGGGAAAATAAATGGTCTGATGTGTGGTCCCGCTAGCAAAGCGCAACAAGGCTTCTCGCTCAGCCAGCAGAACATATTTTAGATAACGACAGTCGATCGATTTCGAGCAAACCCAATCAACGAAATCTTGACTGGTGGCCATTGGCACTCCCATCACAACTACATATCCGACAGACGCCGTTCGCGAAAGACAAACAGTGTTGGCAGGTAAGATGCGGGCCGAGGAGTTGGAGATGCCCAGCTTGTTTGTATGTTGATAGGTATCGTGAATCACCCGACCGTGATTCTCAGTTGCATCTTTGATGCCAATCCAAGGAACTTCTCCGCCCCAATATTCCGGATGTCTTCTGCTTGGTGTATGCCCAGTTTCCAGACGTGCGACATCAGACAGAGCAACCCATTGCCAGCCTTCAGGAAGAGGTATGTCAGGCTTCCCAACGCTAAGGGCATAGCGCCCACGGATTACGCCAGTCGTGGCTGGCCTTCCCCCTGTTTTTGTCTCTCTGCGACTAACCATTGAATCCCAACGATGCTAAATTATCGAAAATTTCGACATCCAACCGCGCGGCTTCGGTCTGTTGCTCACGCAACTTCGCAGTGAGCCGTTGCATCTTCTCCTCGAACGGCTCGTCATCTTCTTCAACATCTTCCGCTCCCACATATCTCCCAGGAGTGAGAACATAGCCATGCTCCATGATCTTCGATGTCGTGGCAGAATTGCAGAATCCCGAGATGTCCTGGTACTTACCCGCTCCCTTGTCTCCACGCCAAGCGTGGTATGTGCCTGAAATCCGCTGGATGTCCTCATCGTTCAATTCTCGGTGAACGCGATCAATCAAGGTGCCCATCTTGCGAGCATCGATGAAGAGCGTCTGGCCGCTTCGGTCGCGGAACCTTTTATCCCGCTTATTTCGAGCAATGAACCACAGGCAGACAGGGATTTGTGTCGAGTAAAATAATTGTCCTGGCATAGCAACCATGCAATCAACGATGTCTGCCTCGATCATGCTTTTGCGGATTTCGCCTTCGCCTGATTGATTAGAACTCATAGAGCCATTGGCCAGCACAAAGCCAGCTATTCCATTCGGGCCAAGATGGTGGACAAAATGTTGCACCCATGCAAAGTTGGCATTTCCGGCCGGCGGTATTCCATATTTCCAACGGATGTCTTCGCGCAGATTTGCTCCGCCCCAGTCGCTGTCGTTAAACGGAGGATTCGCCAGAACGTAATCGGCTTTGAGATCTTTGTGGAGATCGCGCCGGAAGCTATCGGCATGTTCAGGACCAAGATTCCCGTCAATTCCACGAATGGCCAAATTCATTTTCGCCAGTTTCCAGGTAGTGGGATTTGATTCCTGCCCATAAACCGAAATGTCACCAATACGCCCACCATGAGCTTCCACGAACTTCTCGCTTTGAACGAACATGCCGCCGGATCCACAACATGGATCGAAAACACGCCCTTTATACGGCGATAGCATTTCCACCAAAACGCGAACCACGCATCTTGGCGTGTAAAACTGACCGCCCTTTTTCCCCTCGGCACTGGCGAATTGCGACAAGAAATATTCGTAGACCCTTCCCAGGATGTCCTTGGAACGATGCTCGGCTGAGCCAAGGCCGATGGTTCCGATAAGATCGATCAGCTCCCCTAACCGCTGCTTGTCCAGCGCCGGTCGAGCATAATCCTTTGGCAGAGTTCCTTTCAGGCTGGGATTGTCCCGTTCGATGGCAACCATTGCGTCATCGATCAATTTGCCTATCGTGGGCTGCTTAGCCTTTCCCTGGAGATGAGCCCATCGCGCCTCTTTCGGCACCCAAAAGATATTTTCCGCACGGTATTCATCGGGGTCTTCTGGATCGGCTCCTTCAGACTTCTGCCCGATTAAGACAGTCCGTTTTTCTTCAAAGGCATCGGAAATGTATTTCAGGAAGATCAGGCC
>JAHFUH010000613.1 GCA_023265215.1 Acidobacteriota bacterium | reverse complement strand
GGGTGCGATATCCTGAACCGGCTTGCCGCTTGCAAGCGTCCGCTGGTAATACTCTGGGGATTTCTGCAGTTCTATCTCGGCAATAGTCTGGCTGTTTAATTTCAGAACCAGAGCAGCTCCATCGGATTCCACCCGATATGGGGAAGCCGGATTCAGCCGAACCGATACGATTACAGGATGAAAATTGAACGGCCCGCCTCGCAGCCGGATCTCTTCGGGCGCCTTGAGGTGTTCCTCCTGCCCCATTTGATCAATCGAGATCATGTCGAAGGAGCAGATAAAATAAGCTTTGACCTTGAAGCCGGCGGCGACTTCAAGAGCATTCGGAGCCCACGCCATTCCGCTGCGCAGAAGGTCTTCTTTGACGATCGCCTCTATTGGTATATCCGGATAGCGTTCGGTCAAGAGTTCGATATCGGAAAGCATAAAAAGTGGACGCGGCGTCTAGCCGAGAGCCATCTCTCCTTAAAGCAGCGAATTGAACGCGGCGAGACGCCGCGTCTACCTTAATACTACAGGTCCTCCGAGGATGAACCACCCGATTCATCACCGGCCGGGCCGCCACCAGCCACTTCTTGTGCAGCCTCTTCCGCAATCTGGTCGATATCTTCCCCGCCAAAATCCTCCCCAAGTTCTTTACCCATTTTTTTCATCCACCGGGCGACGCTCGAAGGATCATTCTCATCGAGCCCGGAAAAACTTGATGGATCCGCCAGGGACTCGATCCTGCTTTCTTCCGATTTTGGAGCTGCAAATCGCGAGAAAAGCTGTTCGAGGTTTTCACTTTTGCAGAACTTGCATATGGGCTGAAAAGAAGAGGACATCACCAGAAAACTCATCTTTTTTTTGCAGTTCCTGCATTGGTATTCATAAATAGGCATGAATTTCTCGACTCCCCCCCCAAAGAATATCAAAGACTCCGGCGCTCAGGAAGTTTGCCGCCGGTAAAGGCCGCTCTTCCCTCCACTTTTTTCGAGCAGCCGCACTTTTTCAATTGTGGCGCCCTTCTCAACGGCTTTGACCATATCGTAAAGGGTCAAGGCAGCGACAGATGCGGCTGTCAACGCCTCCATTTCGACCCCGGTATTTCCGGAGCAAGAAACGCTGGCTTCAAAACGCACGCCATCGCCTCGCGGAACCGCTTCCACATCGACGTGAGTCAAGAGCAGAGGATGGCAGAGAGGAATAAGGTCCGGAGTTCGCTTTGCCGCCAGAATCCCTGCCAGCCTGGCCGTTTCCAGAGCATTTCCTTTGGGAAGCTTCCCTTCCTTGAGCAGGTTTAGAGTACCGCGGGAAAGCCGTATATAGGATTCCGCCACTGCCCTGCGGAATGTAGCCGGCTTTTCAGTGACATCAACCATTCTGGCGCGGCCTGCGGAATCCAGATGAGTTAGTTTTTTTATAGCCATAGGTTTTTAATATAAGCTCTCACCGCAGAGGCGCAGAGGACGCAAAGACCAAAGTTTTTAAAATGCTTTTGCTCTGCGCTCTCCGCGCCTCTGCGGTGAAAAGAAATTATCGTTGCCTTTGAAAAAAGTCAGGAAGCAGCATCAGGTCCACTGTTTCACCGCGACTGAGAAAGTCACGATTTTTCGGGAAAATAAAAACCCCATTGGCTCCAGTGAATCCAATAATATCGGCAGAACTTTTCCATGCCAGAGGATCCACCTTCCAACCCTTCTCATCCCAGAACACCCAGGCTGGGAAAAAAGCCATTCTCCCTGGGGACTGCTTCATATCGGCCAATAACTCACCTTTCATCCTGAACAATTCCGGACGCGACATCCCACACAGTCGGCCTAATGCCGGGCGAACGAAGCATTCAAATGTAACGAGGGCGGAAATGGGATTCCCGGGGAGTCCAAAAACCAATTTTTCCCCTTTGCGGGCAAACACTGTAGGCTTTCCCGGTTTTATCGCGACTTTGCTGAAAAGAATCTCCAGTCCCAAATCTCGGAAGACCTCCTGAACAAAATCGTATTCACCCATGGAAACTCCACCGGTGATGATCAGCACGTCCTGCTCGAGCCCCAGGAGCATTTTTCTTCGCAGATCCTCTTTGTTGTCTTGAGCAATTCCCAGGTATTCGGCTTTCAATCCCATCAATTGCAGCTGGCTGGAAAGGCAATATGCATTTGAATTGCGGATTTGATCGGGCCTGGGCGTCTGATCATATTCAACCAGCTCGTCCCCTGTAGCAAATACAGCAACGGCTGGGTTCTTCCAGACTTTGATCCGGCTATGTCCGAAAGTGGCCAGAACGGCGATTTCCGCGGGCCCTATTCGGTGCCCCGATTTTAGGACGACCTTCCCTTTTTCAGATTCAGATCCTCGTGCGGCAATATTTTCCCGGGGCCTGACAGGAGTCAATATTCTTACTTTCCGACCGTCTTCAGAAAGCTGGCTCTGCTCGATCATCTGAACCGCATCCGCCCCGGCCGGGACCGGAGCGCCGGTCATTATGGACATGGCTTGGCCTGGAAACAATCGCCCGGGCATTCCTCCCCCGGCTCTGATCTCTCCCACAAGCTCCAGTTCGACCGGTGCTTTTTCCACATCAGCCGCAACGACTGCATATCCGTCCAGTGCGGATCGGCAAAAGGGCGGAATATCCGATGTGGCGGCAAGATCCTCGGCCAGCACCCGGCCCAGAGCCGACTGGAATAGGACTATTTCGACCCGGCGTTCAGGCAGATTTGAGAGCACAATTCCCAGTGCTTCTTCCACGCTTATCATAAAATCTCCAGCTCACTGAAAATTATAGGAACAAATCCCCGCGAATGCTTTACAAAATGCGCGGAGAATCGCGAAGCGGCTCTTCTTCCCTGGCATATCTCCGCATGCTTTCAGAAAACTCCTTCAGTCTTTGGTCGACGCGATGGTTCACTGTTCCTTCTTCAAAAACGCCTCCGGCCCGCACGCCTGCGGGAATGCCGGTCAAAATTTCCATTCCTTCATCGATCGTGTTGACCGCATAAATTCGGAATTGTCCGGCGGCTACAGCTTCGACCAGATCTCTACGGAGCATCAAGTTCCTGACATTCTGGGCTGGTATCATTACCCCTTGATCCCCCGTCAATCCCCGGATCCTGCATATGTCAAAAAAACCCTCAATCTTTTGGTTTACTCCTCCGATAGGTTGAACCCTGCCGTTCTGGTCAACGGATCCGGTTACCGCAATCCCCTGTTTGATGGGAATGTTTGAAAGGCTTGAGAGCAATGCGTAGAGTTCGGTTGAAGAAGCGCTATCGCCGTCTATCCCTTCATAGGATTGCTCAAAACAAAGGCTGGCGGCCAGGGATAGCGGCCGCTCCTGGGCATATTGAGCGCCCAGGTATCCGCTCAAAATGAGCACGCCTTTATCGTATATTCTTCCGCTCATTTTGGATTCCCTTTCGATATCGGTCACGTCACCCTTGCCCATGTAGGTTTTGGCCGTGATCCGGGAGGGTTTTCCAAAACGGATGTCTCCCAAGTCGATAATTGCCAGCCCATTAACCTGCCCAACCGCATCACCCGTCACTTCGACAAAAATCGTGCCTTCAGAAATCAGGTCCCGTATCCGTTCTTCTATGAGGCTGGAACGATAGCATTTTTCATCCACAGCCTTCTGCACATCGGCCGCAGAGACAACATCATGGCTAGCA
>JAHFUH010000612.1:1883-3651 GCA_023265215.1 Acidobacteriota bacterium | reverse complement strand
TTGCCGCGCCTTGAGCTGGAATTGCCGCGCCAGATTTTGAGTCTTGAACCAGTCAAAGACCGGAATGTTCAGGTTCACAAACGCTGCATAACCGCGATCGCGTATGCTCAGGTGCAGCGAGTCCATGCCGTACTGAAAAGCAAAGCTGGCCTGCGGCAAAAGATTTGCGCGCGCCTGGCGGGAGTCGGCAAGAAATCCACGCTGCTGTGCATCCAGCAGTGCAAGCTCGGGCCTCTTAAGATAGGAAGACGGGATCGTGCTGGCGCCGGCATTTCCCGGGAGCGATTCCAGAGTCGGCAAAGGTTGAGCGAGCGGATCCTCCAGTATCAGCGCGTCACCAACTGTATCCGTCCAGAAGGAAGCAAGATCGTGATTGGCAATTTCGGCATCCAGTTGTGCCGAATTGAGACCCTGCTCCATGAAAGCAACTTCGGAGGATGCTTTGAAAACATCGGCCTGGGCAGCTTCACCCTTTTCGAAGAGAAGCTGAGTTCGGTTGGCGAAGGCCTGCGCTTCTGCAAGGGCATCTTTTGTCGACAGAACCAGGTGGCGAGCAAGCAATACCCGGTAAAAGCCGGCGGACACGGCTCGCTTAAGATCGCGCTGGCTCAGATTGAGACTGGCGGTTGCGGCGTCACGGTCTGCGCGGGCGCGTGCGAGTTCGGCCCTGAGGCGTCCTGAGATATCCAACTCCTGAACTGCCGTCAGATGCGCGTTGTACTCGCGGATCCCATTCAGCGCGATAAATGAAGACTCTCCGGGATTGCGCAATTGCGGGCTGTTGTAAGTATAGGTGTTGTCTACCTGGACCTGCGGGAGAAATGCGGCGCGGGCGCGGTCTATTCCATAGCGCGCGAATTCCGATTCCTGGCGAGCTACACTGACCGATGACTGGGCTCCCTGTGCCAGACGTATGCAGTCTTCCAGGGAGAGGGGCTTGACCGCTTGTGGATAAGCTTGGGCGGCTGATACGATCAATAGAATGATGGCATGGAAGAGGGCACGCATAATTGGATCCTCCCGAGTTTTAAGATTAGTTATCCGTACGCCACGCAAAGGATAAAATCTGAACAAGCATAAACGAGTCATGTTTGTTCTACAATCCCGGAAAGGCAGCTCCTATATCGGCAACTTGTTCGGACCGGCCTTCGCTAATGCTTCTTCAGGGTGATGCCTAGCCCCTCGCCATCCATGTAGTACAGCGTTTCCAGCGCCGGATTGGCCTTAACCATCTTATCGTAGTCGCTGGCCATACCAAAATTGTGAGCCGGAATCAGACCGCCCGGCCGCATCAGGGGAAGCAGCTTGTTCAAATAGTCGACGTAGCCCTCCTTGTCGGCATCAATGAACAGAACGTCAATCGGTTCCTTCAGGCGGGCGATCGTACTGTGAATTAAACGACAACGGCGGGACGCAATAGGCGTATCAACACATCTTCAAGGGGCCTACAGGGTCACTGCCTTTTTTGTTGATGAGACCTTTGCCATCCAGCGAGAAGCCGATAGACGAGAATCCAAAAGAGTCGCATGCTTGGCCAGCAGTTGCTCGCAAGGCAATAAAGAAATTGGAAGCGGCCTATCTATTGGAGGCTGAAGATAATTCCTCTGCGGTCATGTAAAGGCGTAGATGGAATAGGACGTCAAACAATCAATCCTGGCAGTTTACGCTAAGTTATTGAAAAGATTGGAGCGGGAGACCGGACTCGAACCGGCGACGTCCAGCTTGGGAATTCTCTTTTGTGTATTGCAAATAAAGGATTTACTGTACT
>JAHFUH010000612.1:0-1873 GCA_023265215.1 Acidobacteriota bacterium | reverse complement strand
AAAAAATTGGCTAAAATGCAACCCAGGCGCAACCGAGACCGACAATCTAAATATCTTCTCAAGTCGCTCCTTTATTGCTCGATCACCACCAAACAGAGTTAGAATTCCGGCAACCCAACACAATGGAGACTACCCTCATGGCCGAACCTTCAGATGTAGCTATTGAGCAATTTGTTAAAAGCTATTTCCGCGTAACTCGATCTTGGACAATTTCGGAATCAGACTTTCAGGTGTACAACGTCCCCCCACCAGGGCCTTCTGTAATTTGGCTCCCCAAGTGGCGAAATGAGGAGGTTGAGGAGATTAACAAACTATGCCTCACAGCTTCACAACAAAGGGAGCACTATATCTGTCGCACGAACAAAAAGCAGATGCTCACTTCAGACATGGCGCAGGATCTATTGAATACATTCTACCAAACTTCACTGGACAAGAAACCTAAACCCGATATCTACTTTCTTAAGAATCAGATAAGAGAGGCTATTGACAGATCGGAAAATGAAGAAGACGCGGCGCTTGACATCCAGCGCATACTCAGATCAAAGACCTTTTATCTAAAGCTGCGAGCACTATCACGAGCGGTCTTTAGGTTTAGGCAGGCTTTCTATGATGTGATTAAGTGGCTCATAGGCTTTGGGATTCTCTTTGTTTTATTTGAGCGTGTTGAACGCACGACAGATACCATTCTGCTGGCCGTCGTTGCTCTGTTGTATGTTCGAAACAGGTTGCAGCTTGAAGAGCAAGGAGCAGGCTTCAAAATAATACTAAATGCCCTAGAGCAGGAATTCCTCACGCTCCGTTGGATATTAAAAGCTGAGATGCCTGAGGAATCTTGGAACAAAGTCAGAAAACAAGAGCAAGAAGGAAAGAAATTGCTGGCATTGAATTATGTTCGGTCTTTTGCAGCACTGCCATGCATCGGATTAATTTTCTGGAAAGTTCTTGGTGTTATAGGTGTTCTTTGATCTAAAATAAAAGTGATTTGCGCGGCCTAGGGTAGCTCCTGAATACCGGCATCCCACCGGTCGGCCGCGCTTCCCCGGGAACCACGAGGGAGGTGCGAATGTCCAAAAATGGAAAACACGCCGACAATTTAAACCGACGAACAAGGCAAGCTTCTGCGGACCAGCATAGATCCGTCTTGGTCGAGCCAGGGCAAGCTAAAGCCGTCGCGCGCACCACGGCGCCGGAGGTTGCAGCGTGGCGTGAGATCGCTCCTGGAATTCGCCTGGAATCAGGCAAATCGCCATTCACTTCCAAAGAGGAAGAGCAGATCGTGGAAGG
This sequence comes from Acidobacteriota bacterium, assembly GCA_023265215.1. GTDB lineage: Bacteria > Acidobacteriota > UBA6911 > UBA6911 > UBA6911 > UBA6911. The sequence continues at coordinate 589 of JAHFUH010000612.1, read as the reverse complement.
CTCTTTGAAATATTTGGAGTTAGATGAGAAAACCGGTTTTTGCGACATTCCCACCCAAAAAGGGGAAGCACCTTTTAGCCTTTATACTGCGCTGCACCATGTATTTGGTTCGCATTGTAAACGTGCGCAAAACGCCAATGAGCAGGTTTGGCTTTATGACAAGTTCATGGTCAGTTATAAACAGTATAAGGCCAAAGTCCCCTGGGCTAGTCAGATGGAATTAATAATTGATAACCTCCGCGGCCTGGCAGAACAGGAAAAACATTTAGAGCGAATGGAAGCAGCGAAACAATTCAACGCAGCTGATGAGACTAATAAAACAAAATCTTATCCGACTGCTTATGGACACAATCTTGATGAATATAGAAATAGGTTAGGTTTTTCGATGAAACAACTTGCCGAAGAAGTCGGAATTTCAGAGCGATCCATAAAAGACTATATTATCAAGGGTGTGATCCCTTCTGCAAAATATCGAAAGAAGCTGTATGATTACTTTACCACGACACACAGATTACAATTAAAATCTCTGGACCTCAGCGAAATCTCTTCCAATATCGACAGGTAGAAACTGCACTGAGACTGCACTGAG
>JAHFUH010000611.1 GCA_023265215.1 Acidobacteriota bacterium | reverse complement strand
GTAATTCTGCTGGTTGTGTTGCTTATCGCCGCAGCCTTGGTCTTCTATCGGTTCAGCCGGGGCGGTCTGTCATTCCTACATACGGGGGATGGTTCTGCAAACTCCTCCAGCTATTCCGGAACGCAGTCTTGCCGGGAATGCCATGAAAAGTTCTATCGGCTTTGGGCCCCTTCCCATCATGGCCTGGCTATGCAGCATTTCACCGCGGAATTGTTTCAAACAAAGCTTACGCCCCAGAATAAAGATCTTTTTATCGGAGACTCCGGATATCGCGTGGAATTGGATGGCAAACGGGGCTGGATAAAAGAAAGCGGGCCAAAAGGAAGCAAGAAATATCTAATAGTTCATGCGATGGGAGGAAAAAACGTCTTTTACTTCCTTACGCCCATGGATCGCGGCCGCCTGCAGGTTCTTCCCCTGGCTTATGACGTGCAGAGAAAATCATGGTTCGACACGGCTGCAAGCGGGATCCGCCATTTTCACGAAATAGCGGAAGATCCGGTAGGCTGGAAAGACTCGGAATACACCTTCAATACTTCCTGTTATGGATGCCATGTAAGCCAGTTTACGCGCAATTACGATCTGAAAAACGATACATACAACTCCGTCTGGCAGGAACCGGGCATTAACTGCGAAGCCTGCCATGGATCTGCAGTGGAACATGTTCGTGTCTGCCGCCAGGCTGCGAAGGGCAAGCCTCCCGAGGATCTCAAACTCGATGTGATCCGTCCGCCGAAATACAGCAGGAAAATTGCGGGGGATGCTTGCGCCATATGCCACGCCAAGGCAACTCCTTTGACCGTTTCCTACCAGCCGGGGGATGACTTCTTTGACCATTTTGACTTAGGGATTCTCGATTTGCCGGATTATTACCCTGACGGCCGGGATCTGGGCGAAAATTATACGTATACCCAGTGGCTGTTGAGCCCCTGTGCAAAGTCCGGGCAGATGGACTGCCTGCATTGTCATACGTCCAGCGGAAGGTATCGATTCGCAGACGATAAGAATAACAACGCCTGCATGCCATGCCATGCCGCAGAAGTGGAAAATGCACCCGGTCATTCGCACCATCCGAAAGGGAGCGCGGGGAGTCAGTGCATTTCCTGCCATATGCCGAAGACCGAATTTGCCCGAATGCGCCGCAGCGATCATTCGATGCTGCCTCCCACCCCTTCTACAACAATCGCATATAAGTCCCCCAACGCCTGCAATATCTGCCATACAGACAAGGATGCCGCCTGGGCTGACAGGTGGGTGCATCAATGGCAAAAAAGAGACTACCAGGCGCCGGTTCTTCACAGGGCGTCCTTGATTGATGCGGCGCGTAAACGGGACTGGAAAAAGCTTCCGGCCATGCTCGAATACCTGACGCGCAATGACCACGACGCGGTTTTCGCCGCCTCGCTGATACGTTTGCTCCGGCCCTGCAATGACGACCGAAAATGGCCTTCCCTTATTCGGGCGCTGGAGGATCCGTCTCCGTTGGTTCGCGCCAGTGCCGCCGAATCTCTGGGGGACAGGATCGACGATGAAACACTGAAAGCCCTGAGCCGCATCATTCAGGATAAATCACGTCTGGTACGCGTCCGCGCCGCATCCGGCATGGCGGTAATTCCACGAGGTTTGCTGGATGCCCAGACTGCAGCAGCCTTTGATAAAGCGGCCGGGGAATTCAAGGCAACCCTCGATGCCCGTCCCGACTACTGGGCTTCCTACTATAATTTGGGCAGCTTTTATTTCTCGCAGCGCGACAACCGGCAAGCTGCCGCATTTTACGAGACAGCCATTCGCATGCAACCGCGCGCCATTCAGCCTTATGTCAACATCTCCTTCGTTTACAATGCACTCGGTCTGACCGACAAGGCCGTCCAGAGTCTGCGCCGAGCCTGTGAGCTGCAACCGGAAAGCCTGGAGGCGAATCTAAACCTCGGTCTATTGCTTGGAGAGCTGGAACACTTGGAAGAAGCTGGAGCGCATCTGCAAAAAGCCGCGGAATTGGATCCCAAATCTGCCGTGGCAGTCTATAACTTGGGCGTGATAAATGCAAAGTTGGGACGAATGAATCCCGCGGTCGATTATTTGCGCCGTGCCTACGGACTACAACCGGAAAATCCGCAATACGGCTACTCGCTGGCTTTTTACCTTCTTCAGAACGGAAACACTTCCGACGCAGCCAACATACTGCAGCGGATCGTTCGACAGAAAGCGCCTTATCTCGACGCGATATCCCTGCTGGGAGACATTTATCTCAAACAAGGGAACATAGGGGAGGTCCGGAAATTGTATCAACGTGCGCTGAAGAGCAGTCAGCTTTCCACCGAAGACAGCGAGCTTCTGAAGAGCAGGATCGCGGAGCTTCCGAAATGACCATTCTTCCGCATCGAAGTCCTTTCAGCATCAGAAGTGTTGCGTGTCTATAGCTGAATACGCTGGATCTTAATAGCAATTCTTCCCGATAAATACCCGATGCTGAATCCGCCGATTTCGCTTTCAATCGAGGCTCTGTCAACGCTTTTGATTTCGTTGCCCTCCAGCCAATGGATATGCCTTAAAGGCAACATTGCCACCCGGGGCAAAAGACGTGCGACCAGTTCTCGCTTCTTCATGATCAGGAAATGGTCATACCAGCGATGCATAAACGGCACTTTCGATAACAGTTCGAAAATATCCGGCAGCCTGCCGTACCGGATAATCGGCGGCAGGGCATTATCAAACCCCTGTGCGTACCGTACAAGATCATCAATAATTTTTGCTGTTTCCGGTTCCCAGTTCGCCGTGTTTATTTTTTCCTTGTACCGGCGGACAATCGTCTGGAATTTGATGATCTTTTGCTTGCCTTCATCCGTAATCCAATGGACCTCCGAGACATTGAACAAAAAGAACGTGAATTCATCCATTACTGCTGATGTTTGCGGATTGTCCAGCCCCATTTCCCTGCAAAAGTGCGGCAATGCCGTATCGATGTCTTTTAGCTTTTCCACGATCGCATCCGGATCTTCCAGAAATTGAAGAAGCGTCAGGAGTTTGTTGTCAAACTCCTTTATCGCATCCTGTCTTTCCTGGTGCATTTCATTAATCCATCTCAATTTCTCCCGAATAAATTGTCTGAATACGGAAAGGGATTTCTGAAATTTCTTGGCGGCTCCTTCCTTTTTAAAATCCAGCAGGTTGAATATCTCAAATAAACTCTTATCGAATTCCACCAGGATTTTCAGCTTTTCTTCCGGAGACAGGTTGGAGGACTCCATGAACATCACCAGAGCATTCCCGTTTCTGCATATTTCCTTGATCCGCCCTTCCGGTTTTCGGGCCTTCAGCGAGCGCCGGTTATGTATCTTGTCTGCAGCCTTGGTCCTCGGGAGAACAAAACGAAGCCACGCGAATAATTCCTGGTCGTTCAGAATCTTGTCGCCGGCTGTTAAAACTCGGGCCATATATGCAAAGTACTCCAGTTCCTTGTGCAACTTAGTCTTTAATGTTTTCCTTGATTCCGGCTTAGTAAGGATTTTTATGGCGCTGAGTATGCGCCCTTTTGCGTCTTCATTTTTAAATGCCGCCAGGATATCGGCGTCATTTATTTCCGTGTCTTCTAAAACGTAGTGAAACAACACAGCGGCAAGAATGAGAGGGTCCGTCACCCTGAATGACTCGACCA
>JAHFUH010000610.1 GCA_023265215.1 Acidobacteriota bacterium | reverse complement strand
CAGCGACTTGTAGGGTTTTTGGCAAACATATCTGGTAGTCGTGAATATGTGCCGGCGAGGACGCCGGCGCTCCCAGGCGCTGTTCTTTTTGCCTTTTGAGTCCCACTTCCGTTTGCACCCAATCAAAGGTGTTGACTTTCACCAGGATGGTTAGGAATATTGCTGACGTTGATTTCGTGCTTTTAATATATTTTTGAGAATCTGGCCAGAGGGACTTTGTGAGCTGCCGGTCCTGTGGCGGGGGATTGTTCCGGGTGCTCTTGACAGGCTTTCCAATTACGACGCAGCTTTCAGCCTGGTATTCAGGCATCGGGCTTGCAGGACTGGCGCTGCTGCTTGCGATGGCACTGTACGCCTTCCACACATCCCTCGGCGGCCAGCCGCTCTTCGGCCGCGCCTTGCTCGAAGATTAACCGCGCACCCTGCATGAGAGCTGAAAACAATCGAACATCCGGCATCGGATAATGATTTTTATTGATCGTCCAAAGGAAAAGATCCGCCACGCAAACCGCGGCAGCGATCAATGCGTCGCCAGGTTCGAGACTGTGCGATTTCGAATATTTCTGCGGATAATGTCCGAATTTCTTGCCTATCGCTTCAGAAATCGGCAAAGTTTCAAGAATCAGAAAAAGTGTTTCGATGCGCGCGGTTCGGCTTTCCTTGCTCCGCTGAATATCTCGGCAATGGAACCGGTGTCCACAACAGGTTGTCCCCAAATCAATAAAGATGCAAGCGGGCTGGGGATCCCCAAAAGACCAGCTTCGGATTGGCGAAGCTCCGGCAACCATTAAAAATCCCATGGTCAAAACCTTGCAGACCATAGTCGGCGCGACCGACACCCTTTTCTATGCGGCTGTGACCGTGGTCTGCGACATCGGGACCATGGTGTTGTTCACGCATACCATGGTCCCGATTAGGAATACCATGGTATTTGCGACGCACAATTTCTTTTTGATCAGGGAGACTATTTTCCAGGCCGCAAACAGAATGGTATCAGGCTTTGTTACCATGGTATTCGTTTCCCTTCCCAAGGTCCCCGTCTCAAATACCATGGGCGGAGAGACAAAGACCATGGTCGGAGACGCTGATCAAGTTATTGAAAAAACAAAGCTTCCAGCAACGGTCGATTTTTACCATGGTGTTTGCCGTTGCTACCAGGGTCTTTGTTTCTTTGACCATGGTATTCGCCATCTTTACCATGGTATCTGTCTTTTCGACCATGGTCTTTATAGTCTTGACCACGGTCTTTATCCCATTGACCATGTATTCATCACCTTAACCACGGTCTTTGTCCGATTGACCATGGTCTTTATCACCTCAACCGCGGTCATTGATGTTCCGACCATGGTCTTTGTCTCTTCGACTCTGGTCTTTGAGTTCGAGAAGAGTAAGCGTCAAATTATCTCCACCTTCAACTGCGACAGATAAGAGCGGGCAAACGCTGAGAACGTTTATCGAGGGTTTCCAGGCACGCGCGGACATAAATTATTGCGAAAGAGCAAAGCCAAAACGCCACAGTGTAACTACGAGCTTGCGTCCCAGAACCCAATAAAATTGACAAGAGAAAAGAAGTCTGTCTAAATTTTGCGCAGTATCAAGACAAAACACCATGAACCATCTCACCAAGGATTGGGAAGCGAAAATGAAAAATTGTTTTTTATCGGTCTCCGTTTCAGTTTTCTTTTGGGCGATCCTTTTTGGCGGAATATTGCCGGCAGCCGTACCAGGGGATTACCTGGGCTACAAGGAATGCATATTCTGTCACGATGAAAATGGCAATGCCTGGCAGAAGACACAACATGCCCGGGCCTTTGAAGGTTTAAAAAAAATGCCCCAGGAGCGGCTTTCCGGTTGCCTTACCTGCCATGTTACCGGCTATGGGAAGCCGGGGGGCTTTGTGAGTTTTGAAAGCACACCTGAACTGATAAATGTTCAGTGTGAAGAGTGCCACGGGACAGGCAAGTCTCATGCCGCCAATCCGGGGGAGAAGGGGAGCATAACCGCCAAGCCCGAGGAGACGAAATGCCTGGGATGTCACACACCGCGCCAGGACCCTAAATTCGATTACGCGACAAAAAGCAAGCTTGTCCATCCCAAGCAGGTAAGTAAACCGTAAGAAGTTATCAGGCAAGAAGAAGGCAAAACAAGATGGTCAAGCCACATCGCGCGGCAGCACCTCACGTTCAATCCTGAATCCGAGTTTACTCCGGCAACCTCTGAAGTCATTGAATGGCGGGCCGAAAGGCATTAATGGAGCCAATCACTCGTGATTGAGCAGGCAATTGCAGAATTGGACGCTGCGTACCGCTGAAACATGCATGCAAATTAGAACTTCATGTTCTAATTTGCAAAGGGATGCCGGTGAACGCTGCGTGACGTCATTGGTCGGCGTCTGTCAGCGGCTCAACGATTTCAGCTTGGCGAATTTTTCCATCAGGGATTTTTTGCCGACGCGGCTGAAGGTGACGACAAGCTTGAAGTCGGCCCCCACCCGCTCGCGACTTAGAATGATGCCGTCTCCAAATTGCTCGTGGCGAACGCGCATTCCTGCTTTGAGTCCGGGGCCGGTATTCTCAACCGGGCCGGGTTTTTCGGAGGAGCGCCGCTGTTGTTGCTCGATATAGGCTTTGAGTTCCGCAATTGACTTTGGCTTCAGATCCGTGTCGATAGGAGCGGGGTGGTGGTCGATCCGGCGGGCTTTATTCACGCGATAAACTTCAGTTTCTTCGTGGAAGCGATTCCGATAGCGCGGTCTCTGATCGACATAGTCAAAGTCCTGGCTGTCCAGCCCTTCAATCAGGCTCTCGGGCATTTCCTTCAAAAAACGTGAGATCTGTGCGGGAAATCCGGCGTCTGGTCCGTAATTTTTGCGGAAAGGAGTCCAGGTGACAAAAAGCTTCCGCCGGGCCCGCGTGATCCCCACATAGCACAGGCGCCTCTCCTCTTCGATGTCTTCTTTCGAGTTTATGGACTGGGAATGAGGGAAAAGCCCTTCCTCCATGCCCGCCAGAAATACTGCATCGAATTCTAATCCTTTGGCGCTGTGCAGGGTCATTAGCGCTATGCGAGCTTTGGGATCAAGGTGATCAAGTTCCGAGGAGAGCGATGCGCGGTCGAGGAAATCCGAAATACTCTCGCCTCTCTCTTCGGATTCCGCTGCCGCACGAATCAACTCTTCGAGATTGGCCAGCCGGTTTTCTGCTTCGGCCGCCGCTTCCTGTTTTTGGAGCATTTCCTTGTAATGAATATCCTCCAGGATTGTCTCGATAAACTTTGCCATCGGGATCGAATCCCGCAATCCCGACCACCTGTCGATCAAGGATAGGAACTGCTGGAGATTCCTGGTGATTCTTCCGGGGATCTGTGGATCCGCGGCCTTTTCGCGCACCGTCTGCAGAATCGGGGCATTCCGGATCAGTGCGGCTTCCGTGAGCAAATCGATCGTGGTGCTGCCGATTCCCCTGGGCGGTGTGTTAATGATACGCAGAAGCGCCACATCATCTTCGGGATTGAAGATAATTCTTAAGTAAGCCAGAAGGTCCTTTACTTCCATGCGCCCGAAGAAGGCAACACTTCCCACGACCGCGTAGGGCATTCCCGCTTCGTTTAGAATGTCTTCAAAATTCCGCGAGAGGAAATTAGCGCGATACAATATCGCAACCCGCCA
>JAHFUH010000609.1 GCA_023265215.1 Acidobacteriota bacterium | reverse complement strand
GCTCAAAGCAGCGTAGATCCCGGTCTCGATGGCAAATACCATCGTTTCGTTGATGTAGATGTTGCTCTGGCTCCCTGAGAAGGTCTTCTGTATCGCAAAGACCCTAATTAAATGACGGGACCCTAATGCTTGTGCCAGCCTGATATGAGAATGTCTATGTGTGCATCAGATGCTGCAATACCGTAACTGTTTGGTGCTTTGCAGGTCAAGGAACGGTACTCGCCCTTTTTGGAGGGCACCATAGAAGGTAATCTGAAAAGTCTTTGAGTCCTGGCGTAAATCACTCCAAGACGCAAAGCTTCGCTGCCCTCCCGGCTTAAATCCCCATCCGGCCAAAATTAATTTCACGTTGACGTTGACGACATAAGTCATTAGAGTTGTATTTAACGACCATTGTCATCAAAGAGAACTCGCTATGAAAACAAACCTGTTGCCTAAATTGACGCCTTCGGAATTCGAAATCATGAATGCGGTATGGAAAACCGGGGAGCTGACCATGACCGAGATTCTGAACCGGGTCAACACCACGCATCGCAAAAAACTGAAGAGGTCCACCATCCAGGTTCAGGTAAACCGACTGGAGTCAAAAGGCTGGCTTACGCACCGCGAGGACGGGAATAAATTCATTTTCAAAACGACAGTGCCGCGTCAAGAGGCCTCAGCGGCCATCGCCCGCGACATAGGGGAGCGGGTATTCGGCGGCTCCTGCGTAGAGTTAGTCAAGGCATTTTTCAGCAGGTACGCCGTATCGCCCGAGGAAATCAAAAAGCTCCGGGAATTAATCGACAAATACGAGGAGTAAAAAATGAGCATCATTTCCATGCTGGAAAGTTCGGCGTCGGCCGGACTTCTGATCACGCTGGCTGGGCAATCGATTCTTATTTCTCTTCTTGGTGTTCTGGCGATGAAATGCTTTGCCGGAAAGCCTGCGCCCGTTCGCAGCCTGGTCTGCTCCGGTACGATCGCCGCCATGTTCCTGGTGCTGACCGCTTCGATCGGTTTTCGGTTATACAGCATCGCCTGGTACAAACCGGACATTGCGGTCAATTGGACAAGAGTCTCTCCGCCGGCCGGCAAGCCGGCGCTGGATGCTCAACCCACAGTCTCTTCTTCTGCACAAACACGGTCCTTGATCAGAACCAATAATCTTGAAAGCCGCACGCAACGGAAACAATCTCCAGTTCAAACCGGTTTTTTGATAAACGCTCTCGGTTTTGTATGGCTGATAGGATTTCTGTTGCTATTGCTGAAAGTCGGCTACGGTCTGATTTTTCTGAAGGGATTCAGGTTTGGCCTGGTCCGTGTGGCGGATGAAAAATTTGGAGTCCTGGCAAATAACGTAGCTGCAGCCTTCCCGAAAAACAGATCGCCGGAACTCTACATCTCTCCCAAAGTGGAATCCCCGATAACCATTGGCTTGCTGAGTCCTATCGTGATCATTCCGGAAAAGCTGTATGGAACTCTGAATGAAAACGAGTTGAAAAGCATTTTGCTTCACGAATTGGCCCACATTTATCATTGCGATCATGTCGTCGGCCTGATCAAGCGAATCGTTCTGGCCGCCTACTGGTGGAACCCTCTGGCTTACTGGATTAATGCGGAGCATGACGAGGCCAGGGAAGAAGTGTGCGACAACTACGTGCTGAGCGAGCTCAAACCCAAAGAGTATTCCCAATGCCTGGCCGACCTGGCGGAAAAAATCTGCCTCGTCAACAACCTGCCTGCCGCCGCGGCGATGGCAGGCCGCGGTTTCAACCTCAGGAAAAGGGTGGAAAGAATTCTCTCAAACAAAAGGAGCCTGGCTATGCACACCAGCCTGAATCTTAAACTTATGACCCTTTCAGTCTGTGCGGTTGTGACACTTTTTATCGCCGGAGTTCATATGCAGGTGGCGACAGGAACCAGCAGCGGACCAGCCGGCGCCGTGAAAAATCCGCAATCAGCCTCCGTTGAAGCCTCAATAATCGGGTTGGATGCTCGCAATCTCACGCCGGAACAAGTCGCCGAGCTGGAAAAAGTGGTGGCACAGAATCCGGATGACCTGAAAGCGCAGACCCTCTTGCTGTCTTACTATTTCTCCAAGCAATACACGGATAAAACTATCCGTGAGAAAAAAATGAGAACCATTCTGTGGTTAATTCAAAACCATCCGGAAGCCGGCGTGCTGGGCTCTCCTGAGGGGCAATTAAATTTACTGGAAGATAGTGCTTATGCAGAGGGGGCAAGCCTCTGGAAAGAACAACTGCAGCTGCATCCCAATGATCTTCGTCTTATTTGGAACGCCGGCAACTATTTTTTGCAGAGGGATCCCGATCTTGCTATCAGCCTTTGCAAACAGGGGAAAAGTCTTGACCCGGAAAATGCCGCGACCTGGGACCGCAAATTGGGGCTTCTCTATAAACTGCAGACAAGAAAGAATCCAGCCCTGGTCAATGAAGCGCTGAACTCTCTTGAAAATGCCCATGCAGAAGCAACGACAATGGAAAAACCCTTTCTGCTTCCCGAAATGGCGAGGGCTGCTCTGGCAGCCGGTCAACTGGACAAGGCGGCTGATTATGCGAATCAAATGCTTGCAGCAACCGGATCTTGGAACAAAGGCGATCTGATTTATAACGGCAATTTCGTCCTCGGCATGTTGGCAGTACAAAAGGGCGATTTGGATGCGGCGGGAAAATACTTGCTGACGGCAGGAGATACGCCGGGATCCCCGGTGCTCAATTCCTTTGGCCCGAACATGAGCCTGGCCAAAGAACTGCTGGATCGCGGCCATCGTGACACGGTCCTGGCTTTCCTGAATAAATGCTCAAAATTCTGGAACGGAAAAACCAGTCCCTGCAGCCGGTGGATCCAGGAAATGGAAGAAGGAAGGACGCCCGATTTCCGCATGAACCTGAATTATTAATTTCCAGTATCAATTGCATATTCGCTTTGATCACTGAAACCGCGGCTCAATTGCAGCATTGGAGGAGCGGTATTATGCGCAAGTTCAACCGGATCAGCCCGATGGCTCTGAGCTTTGTAGCATTGCTTTTTGTTTTAAATGCGCAAACACAAACAACGGATCCACTTCAAGTGCTCAAAAAGGAGACGGCTCACTCGGTGAGGATCTGGCCGGGAGCCCGTTCGGATTATATAGATTTTGAGCTTAGTTCCTGCACCCTAAGTTTCCGAAGAAGGACTCTCCATCGTGATGGAGAGACTCGTGGTGGAGCGAATAATGCGGCAGTTTATCCCCCTCAAATCTACAAATATTCTTTTCCGTTACAAAGCCTGGAGGTCAGGCCGGAATGGCTCGCAACCTATAATTCCTATGTTTTGTCGCTTTCAGGACCTGGCAGCCTGACTGTTGAGAAAGCGACCCCCTCAATGTTTTTTCTGACAAAAGCAAAACGCAATTGGCCGGCTCCAAATATTTCCATTCCATTCGAAAATGAGGATAGTGCAAAAAGGGCCAGGAGCGCCTTGCAGGATGCCATAGATGGGTGCCGCAGCACGAAGGATCCGGTTCAGAAGATGAATGTGACAGCCATTCCAGTTCGGGAGGAGCTGCCGGCGGGTGTCCATGATGAAAAATATGCAATCAAAGTGAATGTCGATCTGGTCACGGTTGACGTCACGGTGGTTGGCGACAAGGTGCCCGAATTAAAGGCGGAGGATTTCGTTATTTA
>JAHFUH010000608.1 GCA_023265215.1 Acidobacteriota bacterium | reverse complement strand
ATGCAAATGACACCAGCCAAACAGTGGTCCGAAATGACGTGGCAGGAAAAGCGCGAGGAGAGGTTCAAACGCTGGCTTGAGGCGCCCGGCGTGAAATTCGTCAGCGCCGAAGCAGAAAAGCTCCACAAACAGCGGGTCACGCGGTTCGTCAAAGCGATAAAAATGGAAGAGCCGGACCGGGTGCCCGTGATGCTGCCCGTCGGCAGCTTTCCCGCCTATTACGCCGGAAGCACCTTTTACAAAATAATGTACGACTACGGCGAATTGAAAAGGTCCTGGATCCAATTCATGGACGATTTCGGAGACATGGATACCTTCATGGCTCCCGGCCTGATCCCGTCGGGAAGAATCAATGAAGCCCTGGACGCCAAGATCATGAAATGGCCAGGCCATGGAATATCCAAGGACGTCACAATGCAGCAGATTGTCGAGGGGGAATACATGAAGGCCGACGAGTACGATTGGCTCATGATGGATCCCACCGACTACAACCTCCGGGTGACCTTGCCGCGGACGAACGGACTCTTTGCGCCTTTTGCAAAAATGCCGCCGCTGCGCATGCTCTTCGGCGGCGCAAGCTGGGTCGGCCTCCTGGCGAATCCTGAAATACGAAAAGTCTTCCAGACCCTGATGGATCTGGCGGATGAGTTTAAACAGCACCAATCCGCAATTATGGAAGTCAGCAATCTTGCACAGGCCCGCGGCTATCCATCCTTCTTCGGCGGGGTTATGGCTCAGGCTCCCTACGATTTCTTTGCCGATTTGCAGCGGGGCACTGTCGGGATTGCCACGGATTTATACCGCCAGCCGGACAAATTGCTGGATGCCATTGAGATTCAGCTAAACCTGACGATTAAAACAGTCATCAAGAATTTCCCGATGACGAACTGCCCCGTATGCATGATGCCCCTGCACAAAGGGGACGACACGTTCATGTCGGATAAGCAATTCGATGAATTTTACTGGCCTTCGCTCCGGATGCTTTTCCTGGCTATGATTGAAGAGGGGCTCGTCCCATTCCCGTTCGCCGAAGGGAGATACAACAAACGATTGAAGCAGATCACCGACACTCCCAAGAGCGGCGTGGTCTGGTATTTCGACCAGACGGACATGGCCCATGCAAAGAAAGTTTTGGGGAATGTATCCTGCATAGTCGGCAACGTCCCTTCATCCATCATGATGACAGGAACAGCCGGGCAGGTGAAAGAAAACTGCCGCAAACTGATCGAAACCTGCGCTCCAGGCGGCGGCTACATATTGGCCGGCGGCGCAAGCATCGACAAAGGAGACATCGCAAACCTGCGAGCGATGATGGAAGCAGCCTACGAGTATGGCGTCTATTGAAATAGCCATCAGCCGTCAGCCGTCGGCAATCCGCTGATGGCCGAAAGCCGATTGCTGCTTTTCAATAGCCAATTCTGCCCATTAATGACGGGAGAAGGCGGCCGTTTTGGGCCCCACCAATTTGGTCACGTCCGCCGATGTACCATCCGTCTCAATCCCCTATCATTTTGAAATAGAGGCGGAGACGACTATGCAACGATTTTTTGGATATCTAAATTCCGGCACGATCCTTGCAAACCTGTGCAAATATGGATTCGGAACGCTCCTGATTATCCTGGCGTTTTTTGCATTTCAGGTATTCAGGGCATCGACTCAGGCAATACCATCGGTATTGCTGGCACACACGACCGAAGCAGCAGCCGTTTCGCGGCACAGCACCCTGAGCGCCGAGGTGTTTTATAAATTTATCAATGGCACCAGCCAGCGAATGTACCCTCGACTCTCGCGGGAGATTGTGGACTCGGCAATCAAGTACTCGGAAAAATACGACCTGTCCCCGATCCTGGTGCTGGCTATTGTAAAAACTGAATCCGAGTTCTACCCGTTTGCATTGAGCAAGCAGAACGCAAAAGGCCTGATGCAGATCAATCCGTCGGCAAATGAACAGCTGTTGCTCCAGGAGAAAATATTCAAAGAACCGGCGGATATTTTCGATCCCGATCGGAGCATCGAAGCCGGATGTTTTCTCCTGCGGCGCTTCATCAATGAGTCCACCGATTTCAATACCGCGCTGGACAAATATCTCGGGGCGGAGTCGGTCGCTTACAAGGCTCAAATTCATGCGGAGATGGGAAAGATCCTTCTGCTCGGGATTACGGAAGATCTCAACAGGACTTCCCAACACAAGATCGATCCTGTTGTGAAAGTGGAAGCAAACGCCTCGCTCGCGAGCCGCCACTGATACTAAATCCCAAATAGTTGCCATTCTCATTGAGTTTGCCCAACAATCCGACCTGGCCGGCTTCTTCATCAATAATATCAAGCCGATATGTCGGCATTGCCGATGCCGTATTCCAGAGACCGTCTTTTAGATTCAGGCGAACGCCGTTTTCGGTGTATTTCACATTTTTTGTGACCGGCAGTTTTGAAGAGTCGTGGGCGACCAGCGCTTTAAGGTAGGTGTCCATAAAACCAGCCAGCCATTTACGATTGCATTCGATTTGGACAGCGTAGCCGGACAGGCTAAAGCAAAGCATTGCCGCGGCTAAAGCGAGAAGCTTAAATAATTTCATCGTCGTTTTCCTTTCTGCAAAAATAGAACGCATTTTTCGCAAACCGAAACACATCAAAACCGCAGGTGAGAATAAGTCTGAACATAACACACCTTATTTTTATCTTCGACCTGAAACCGTCGGCAGCTTCGGTGGGGATTTTTTCCCTTATGAATAGTAAATTCTCCCGCTTCACTGTTATCAGCGGTTTCGATCGATGCCCATCGTCATCCCTTGCTTAAAGGGTTATCTCCAAGAATTCGGACGACATATCCGCATTTTCTACTGGTTTTTTTTAAATCAGGAGTTTCTACGCATAAATATATTTCCATTTCTGTCGATAAAGCCTCCGGGCGCTAACGGGTGGGTGCCACATACCACATTGAAGGACTAAGGAATGGGATTGGCCTTTGATTTGCTTAATATCCCCCGGTTCGCCAGCATCTGAACACGACAAACAATTTAGGAAAATCGCATCAGCCTCGCATTCAAATTCGGAAGCGCACAAAGGGCATAGCAGATGAATCGGCTGACAGCAGGAAATCCATAGGATATCAAATGCGACGATTGGTCATGGAATTTGGTTTGTCATGGGCCATGGTTCTGGCGTGCGTCCTGCCAGGACACGCACAGACGCCTCCCGGTTCTCTTTCAGCGAAGCATGCACTCTTGAGCAGCCCTGAACACTGCAACGATTGTCACGATCTTTCAACAGGAAAGCCTGAATTCAAGTGCATCAACTGTCATGGGGGCATCCGGGAGGATCAAAAGAACGGGCGGCATCTGCCATTGGGAGACAACATCAGCAGCAGCGTATGCGCCGCGTGCCACGCAATGCACGGCACAGGTGGAACTGCATCAGGCGAAACAGGAAAACAGAGAAAGACGGGCAGCCCCCACGGGTCGATTGGAATTGCCTGCACGAACTGCCACACTTCCACAAGCTTCAAACCGATTCGCCCCTTCCCTGACTTCAAGCATTCCGAAACTCCTTTTTCTCTTAGTGGAATGCATTCGGGATTGGATTGCAGGCAATGCCACGCCAAGCTTGTATTTGCCAATGTCGGGAAACAGTGCGCCGACTGTCATGCGGATTTTCATCGGCGCCAGATGGGAAGCA
>JAHFUH010000607.1 GCA_023265215.1 Acidobacteriota bacterium | reverse complement strand
GTCATGCCGACCGAATCCACACCCCTCGCAGGAGTGCGGTGCGCTCTCGTCCGTTAAGCATACACCCGGAGCCGCTCTGCGCTTTTGGTAAGATGGTCTATGTCGGCCCTAATTTGATTGGGATCAATGTGATCGGAGTCAGCATCTCCCTTTACTCGCCGCGGATGGAAACTATCGAATGCCAGGTCAGAGCGCCACCGATAGGATGGTTCTTCTTGCCTCCACTTCGACCGATATTGAGCCCGAGTAGCCACGGTTGGGTGTTCAACCATGTCGGAGAGCAGGTTTTTTAGGCTCTCTGTGCCGGCCCGTGGGTCCAGTTCTCTACGGAGGAGCATCAGGGCGGCATCAACATAGTTGTCGACTATCCATTGAAAAACAAAGCCGCCTTCATCAGAGAGTTTCTGGTTTGTAACGAAGACGGCGCGGACGAGTCGAAACATATATTGGCTCCAGGCTTGATTAATTTGCTCTTTATAGATTCGCTCGATAATGCGAGTCCAGGCCTCGTAGCGCTTCTCATTCGACAGAACACCGAGTCTAAGCGTCATATAACCTCGACGTTTGTTTTTGGACTTCACTTAAATTGCACTGATAGGCAAAACAAAAACCATAATTTTGATTGGAAACCACGGCATGCAAAGCCGCCATAGCTCAAACCGTTCACGAGAACGATTGAAAGTCAAAGCTGCCATGCCCATTATGGAATTATTCAACACCTCTACCGAAAGCACCGAGATAATATGCTCGGTCAGCCGCATTTGGGACCTGGGTCCTCTCCTTGAGACCTCCGTCAATTCCGGTTAGCGGATTGGCGCGGTAAGCGCCGATCCGCATAGGGCACTCTCCTGCTCGATTGTTGAGATTTTTTTGTTAGGGCTGAGAGGTCAAGCGCACGCTCAAGCACCCGGCCCCACCCCCCTGGGATAATTCCGGCCCGGAATCGGCCCGGCAGGGTGCAGAGCAAAGCACGGAGGGCTATGCAGCCGGAGGCAGGCTCGTGCAGCTGGAGGAAGGCGACCGGGCTGCATTGGGCTGGTGGTGAAGGCTGGCTGGCGATTATGGCGGGAGAATGCAAGGGGATGATCCGTCAGGTATCGTAAGGGCGGGCGCTTGATCCCTCCGCCCGGGATTGTCTTCAGCGCCGGAGAGCTAGCTGGGCCCACAGGCCGCTCACCAGATTGCTGGCCTTCAGTGAAGCACGCCACTGCAAAGCTGGCCACGGGTATATTGCGAGGAGAAGGGCTGGAAGCGTTATAGGGCAGAGTTTTTTGGCCTTTTGGTACCCATGTGGTACCCATAAACTATTTTAGGCTTTGTCGTAAATCCAGTAAGTGATTTGTTTTCAGTGGTGAGCCGTGAAGGAATCGAACCTTCAACCTACTGATTAAGAGAGGCTGGCAGCAGTAAGCGGCAAACACGGCAAATCAATCAAATGGGCGGCTGGTAAGGGTTTCCAGCCGCCTGAGTGTTTCTGAGTTATTCTGATTTTCCCAGTTTTCTGCCACCAGAACTGCCACCAACTTTACGTTGTAAAGCGAATATGTTCCTCCCCTGAACTGCCATTAATGATTTGGACAGAATGAAGGATTGCCCCTTCCCCCGCTTATATCGCTTTTATCGCATCAGCCGATCAAGATCGCTTCTATTCCACCAGAATTCTCCGCAGCTGTCCTCGGCTTATTCAGCAATTGAACAATTGGAATTGCCCCCCCTGTGTGTGGACTATTTTGCAGGAGAACCCACCCATGCCTTTAGCTGCGATTCCTTGGCTGCTCTGTCGTTTCAGCAATTTTCAATGCACCACCCTCATCAACCCATATCCGTAAAATCTCTCCCTCGGCTTCTTTTTGATCGGGAACCGCTTCGGATTCAGTGCTGGAGCAAGTGGGCTGGAGGACTGGGACAACAACCCCGCACCAAAAACCCTGAGCAAGCCCATTCAGAGGATTTATAAGATAAATTCGATATTCTTCAGCTTGAATGCACACCGTAAAGAATGAAAACTACTATGATCCACAAAAGGCAATTGTAAGCCGCAACTATGTGGTCAATTTTGCCAACCAACGCAGAATCTCCGATATTCTTTACTAATGCAACATATCGCCAGTGATTGCTGGCCAATAACAAAATGCCTACCAAGCCAAATAACATTTTAAGATCCGGCATCCCATGAATATGCTGAAAAATATAGATCGCTAAAATCGTTATTGACCCAAGCACAATTACGTGACCGCCCCTTAACATATATCGGTGTAGCCGCATCACTCACCTCCGATCATGCTTATTGAACAGGCTAGGCTTCATAAGAGTTTCTTTCAGATTCAGATTTGCCCTGATCCGATTTATCTGGCGGCAGTATACCCCATCATTCTTGAGATATCTAATGTCTTTTTTCTTATCCGGTCAGGACTCCCCTCCAACTACAGGATATCCTTTCGTTTTAAGAAGATTATTCCCACCTCAATCCCTTGTTTTGGTCCCCATTGTCTTCAACCCTTGCGGCCTTGCCAATTGCAGGGATATTACTTCGCTAACCCTGCCCGATGACAGCTCCATTTAGCATTCCAGACAGCCTCGCCCGTAAAAGATGCACCGGAACTCCGGTTTCAGATGCAAGCCTACGCCACGAAAGACCCCCCTTCCGCAGTTCAACTGCTCGATCTACATCAAATTCGATCATCGGTCTTCCACAGTGCTTTCCCCTGCGCCTAGCTTCCCGCATTCCCGCGATCACCCTCTCTCGAATCAAATCCCGTTCAAATTCCGCAATTGCAGCCAAGACGCTGAAGACCAGTCTCCCCATTGGGCCTGATGTGTCGATGGATTGAGTTACTGATACAAAGGCGATGTCCCATGACTGAAACTGCTCCAGCGCAAAAACAAGCTCGCGGGTAGATCTGGCGAAGCGGTCAAATTTCCAAACGGCCACAACGTCAAACCTGTGCTTTTGCGCGTCATTCATGAGCATTTCAAGCTGTGGTCGCACATCACGGCTTGAGACCCCATGATCTACATACTCCCGCGTCAGTTCCCAGCCGCGCTGAATGACCATCTCACGAAGGGCGGTAAGCTGCATACCCTCATCTTGATTATCAGTGCTCACCCTTGCATAAATGGCGACACGTTTCGGTTTGCTCATGTTTGTCCTCCTGGTTGATATTTGAAATTCGAAAAAATTGGTGTGTGAAAAGGGGCGCAAAATTGAAGCGCCGGAAGCCGCGTCAAATGCGGGTCTCAAAATTGAGTTTGGGGTGTGTTTTTAGGTTTTGGTTTTCGCAACTGGACAACAGGCGATGGAAGGTTAAAAGCGGGAATCGGCAGAGAAAACAGATGAGCAGAGCTGTTCTCTAAATCAGCTTCACGATGCATCCTTGCCCAGCCGAGATCTTCGGCGATCAGGGAAGGTAATCAAGCTTGTGTGAGGCACGACTTTCCCCATGGATGGGCATGTCAGTTTCATATACGCCCGTTTATGGCTCGCAACCCGACAGTGACGGTTTGGATGGCCTGTTCTCATGTTTGCTCAGGCTGGCTTATACCTTATAATTACTTTATAACTTCCTATGCAGGGATCACGCTGCCATAATTGGGCTGACCCAATGGAGACTGGAGGACGAATGCTCGAAAAGAAATCATCCCAGCGCTTTATAATCTTTGCGGCTATCATACTATGC
>JAHFUH010000008.1 GCA_023265215.1 Acidobacteriota bacterium | reverse complement strand
ACGTCCGCGCCTATGCGGCGCAGCAGGGGATGGACGACGCTGCGGCGTTGGAGAAGGGGATGGAGGAGAAGTCGAAGGAGTTTGTGGAAACAGGGGCTGAGATTTATCACCAAGGGTGATGTATCTTATTTAAGGAAAATCTTCATGAAAAGGAGTCTGTTATGACGGAACGCAGTACTCAAATTCTCAAGGAAGCTTTGTCTTTATCTTC
Source organism: Acidobacteriota bacterium (assembly GCA_023265215.1). Lineage (GTDB taxonomy): Bacteria > Acidobacteriota > UBA6911 > UBA6911 > UBA6911 > UBA6911. The sequence goes on along the minus strand of JAHFUH010000008.1, from coordinate 3,467 downwards.
CGATGAACGGGCACGACTCGCGGATGGTTTGCTCACGAGTCTTGACGTTCCGAATCCTGAAATTGACGCGATGTGGGTTCGTGAAGCGGATGACCGCATGGCTGCTTATGATCGTGGTGAAATGAAGGCTATCCCCGCCCAAGAAGTTTTTGATAAAATTCGTAAACAGAAAAATTAATGGAAATTGTTTTCTTGGCCGCCGCTCAAGCGGAGCTTGACGAAACAGTTCTCTACTATGCCAAGCAGCGCGAAGGACTTGGTGATGACTTCGCGGATGAAGTTGAACGGGCCATTAAACGAATCATTCAGTTTCCTCAAGCTTGGTCCTTGGTTTCAGGCAAAACCCATCGTTGTATCACGAATAGATTTTCCTACGGTGTTTTATATCAGGTTCGTGGAAATACCTTGTTCATAGTGGCGATAATGCATTTGCACCGTGAACCGGATTCTTGGGAGTCTCGGCTGCCGATACAGGAAAGATAATGAAGCCCAAATGGAAAAGAAGATTATAGCTGCTGGAGACGCCTCGGAGAGTTTTTTGGAAAGTCTTGCCAAGGTTGATGATAAAGTTGGTTCAAGGAAAACCAAAAAGAATCAAGAGCTAGAAGAAAACTGGATAATTAAACGTTATTTCATGCTTTTGGATCAAGTTAAAGCAATAGCTTATCCAATCAAAATCATGAAGGATGAGTCTCCAGATTTTCTTGTTGTCGAGGGAATTGCTTACTATGGAATTGAAGTCACACAATCAACTTCTGAAGATTTTCAAGTTCTTCTAGCAGAATCTGACAAAGGCCACGGAGAGTTTTTCGATCCTACCAGTATTAAATATGATCGACAAAGTGTCCAACACGGTAAAAAGCCTACAAGACGTAAATACACAAAGCAAGAATTACAAAAGATGCTTCACAAAGATTTCTCTAAAGCTTTAGCGACTCCTGCCAGAATGGGATCTCCACATCCAAGTGCAGCACAGTGGGCAACAGATGCTGTCAAAAACAAGATTGAAACTATACGAAGTTGGCCTCAAAAGAAAACCGAGACAACTAGAATCTTGCTGTATGAGAACGGCCCCGATCCAATTTTTGATAACCATGATTTTAAAGCCATATTAAAAGAAAAACTTTTGAGCACCTTTAATGATGGATCTGTCGATCCAAAAGCAATACCTGTAGACTGTTTGCTTGGTGATGGTCGCCACTTAGTGTTTGATGTGCTGAACTCGTCTCGGCTCATTTCGATGAATTAACTCTTCGTTTTCTCAAAAACTATCATCTCACCTGAAACAAAACCCCACAGCTCTCACGCCTTACCATTCTTGTCTTCCAATCCATCAACGTAAACCCCGTCGAAACGTCACCCAGTGTTTTTTCCCGATCATTAAAATGCGCCGCGTCCGAGAACTCCTCCCACGTCACAACACCTTCATGCCCGTTCGGACATGTGATTCCCAAATCGAATTTCTCTGTGTCTGACATCGGGTTTCCTCCGAATCAAAAGAGTCTTGCGCGACTGGTTAGCCCGGCGAGAAAACTCTCTCATCCATATTCGTACTATTTGAAATATAAGCTGAGCAATTGTTGAATTAACGGCAGTCTGCCTAACGTCACCCCTGCTGCGAAACCCGCAAGAAATATACCGCCTAGCCAAATCCAAAAAGTATATGGAACGTGCGTGTAGAGCCAATTAAGTGTCACTTTTTCCGGTGGTTGAAGTTCTAGGTGGCCAGATTCTGCCGAGGTTGTTCGATCGTTTAAATTGGAAAGTAGCTCAGGATTATTCTGCACTCGAGTTTTAGCGGCTCTCAAGATGCTGATACATTGCTTAACGAAATCATAAGAAGATGATTCCAAAAAATTTTGTAAACCAAGATTGTATGCATCAACAAGCGTTTTTGCGTATTTTGTGCTAGGAGCGTTATCATGAAAAAGGCCCCCGATTTCCAGAATCAATTGATGTAGATTGGCCTGATCGTTTTCCGTAATTGATATTGAGTCCCTCGTATGAACGAAACGGGACAGGATACCCTCAAGGTCAGCAAGGTATCTGTCGAGATGGGTGTTAAATTTTGCGAGTGTCATACTAAGCAAGAATACCAATTAAAAAGCGATGAGTGCTGATTGCTTGGAATGAGCTTGAAGCAATAAAGGCAAATAATACTTCTAGTTATCCCTTCGTTTCCCGAAAAAAAATCCCATCGCAAAAAGAAACGCCACCATCGTCGTGATCGGGATGAGAATCCCCTAGCTCTATCTCTTTTCATTCCGCTTTACATGCTTAATCCCATCCAACAGGGCCGCCTGTGAGATGGCCTTTCCATCCTTGGCGTGGTGCAACATTATATATCGAATGATATCCAGAATAGACCCGCCGCTTAGTTCATAGCGCTTTGCCAATACTGCCAAATCCACAGAGCCATCAAGCGGAAGGGTTCCCAGGGATTTTTTCCACAGTTGCAAGCGTTGCTCCGCAGTAGGCCTGGGAAAATCCACTATGAATTGAAGGCGACGGAGGAAGGCTGGATCCAGATTGTCTTTTACGTTGGTGGCCAAGATGATGAGTCCCGGATATTCCTCGATCCGTTGTAACAAATAGGCCGCTTCCTGGTTGGCGTATTTATCATGAGCATCCCGGACATTGGTTCGCTTGCCGAACAAAGCATCCGCCTCCTCGAAAAACAAAATCCAGCCCTTATCCTCCGCACGACTGAAAAGACGGTCCAGATTCTTTTCGGTTTCGCCGATATATTTGGAAACAACCATGGACAGGTCGATGCGATAGACTTCCATTGCATTTGACTTGCCAAGCAACGCCGCAGCGAGGGATTTGCCGGTTCCACGGGGGCCGTAAAAAAGTGCGCGATGAGCTTTATGATGCTTTAGCTGTGAGGCCAGAACGTTTATCTGCTCAAGGGTTTGTGAATCCAGAACCAAATCTTTCCAACGCAGCTCGGTGGTGATGAGTTTGGCGGGGAAATCAGAACCGGAATTTGTCATGATTTCTTGTTCTCCCCAAAAGAATGATCTCCAAGGCAAACTAGAAAGCCGCCATCGCCATGGTGTAAAACGGAAACCCGACGGTTGAATCGATTTTCTTCCCCAAATTCAAGCCTTGGAAACGCCCTTTTTATTTCAGCCGTCAAAAACCCATGGCATTTTCAAACCTTATGGCTTATCCTTTGTGACATTCGGCACAAAGCAAGGAAGGCCCATGAAAAATTTCCCCGCTTTACAGTTCCCTAAACGCCCGTTTTATTTGTGCCTTCTCGCAGCGGCGATTTTCGTCGGCCATGCGACCGCGCAGACCTTGCCAACGGGCATTACCACCGTGCCCTTCTACGACACCACCAAGGCCGGACTTAGTTTTTTCAAGGACAAGCTTTCCACCTCCAACATGCAGGAGGTTCCCGGCAAGCCCCGGCATTTTCTGGTGCTTGGGTACTTCGGCTACCTCTGGACGCTTTATCC
>JAHFUH010000606.1 GCA_023265215.1 Acidobacteriota bacterium | reverse complement strand
TACTTACAGCCGCCGCGCAGCGGCTACCTTCAAGTCGTTGTATCGAGAGCGCACCGCAACCTTGGTCTTTATTATGTGAGTTTGTGCTGTTGGTGCGCTCCCGATACAACTCTAGGACTTCGTGGGATCCAGGAGCTTGTTCCGTGTCAAATGCAGTATACTGATCCCGATATATCAACCATTTGTCAGGGCGAATTGGAGCCAATCCTATGAAGGCTATGCTTTTTATGCTTTCATTTTTCCTGGCAGCGCAAATGACTGGTTCAGGGCTGGTCGCTCAAGTTGCTCCCGGTTCTGCAAAACCGGCATATAGGGCAGAAGGCTGGGCGATTCCGGGAATTGAGCATCCGGACCATTTAAAGATATTCAACCTGCGTGAAAAACTCATTGAAAGCACAGCCGTGCAGATATCTTCCATTCAGCCGAACTCTAAAGCGACGAAATTAGACTACGGATCTGGTCAGAGTGGAGAAGTCGTAATCAACGAGATAAATCGGTATTCATTCAATGGCAAACCTTTTTGCTATCTCGTTACCATGTCGCCTTCAATGGAGGGAGGAAGACTGATTTCCGCTGTGGAGTTCGAGTACGCATATTACGATGAGGATGGGAAGGGGCTATTTCAAACCAGAGAGATTGTGGGACCTCCTCCACCCCCTCATAGTACTGAGCCTTATCCGGTTCATCTGCCGAATTGGGTAAAAAAGGCAATTCAGAAGCAGTAGCAATCCCGAACGGCGGCGGGAGTAACGTCCGACAATGCGACTTCGTGGGAACCAGGACGGATTCCCATATTTCCGAATTAGCCAGCGACCGTGAAAAGAATTATACTAGCGGCAAATTCCTATACGGAGGCGCTGCCCATGATCAGCAATTTGCAGTTTGAGCTAAATTTATTTAAATTGCTCGCTAAGCACTTATCATTAGCATTCTGTTTCTGCACTGTTCCAGGCGTTCTTTTCGGGCAGAATATGGTTGTTGATGATGCGGTTCTGAATAGGTTCAATTCTGCCAAATTGAATATTTTGGCACATGCGAAAAGCGTGATGACCTCATCAAGTACCACAGACTATCTCAACTGCGATGGGTACAAAGATTTGTTAGCGCTAGATGACAAGGTCATACCTCTTATGATTCGGGAGTTAGTTCAGTTTGAAAATTCCAATACGATCTATGGAAAAAAACATTATCAGCCTATTCCGGCAAATGACAAAATGTGGCTTGAACGAGTGCAATCAGAAAGAATGAAGATCCAGGATAAAACAATACCAAGATTTATCTGTCACGCCACTCTGGCTAATACCACTGCTGGTAAATCCGCACAGAGGACCGGTTACGACGGTACTAACGAGACTTACCAGTGGCTAAAATGGTGGAAGGAAAATAAAAACAGATACACGCTGGTATTCGAGGATAGCGAGAACTTCGATATTGATAAAATTGACTATGGAGAAGCATTACCGTTGCACCCCAAGTGTAAAATGACGGGTGAATTACTTGACGTAGTCGCTGTCGGATCATCCTGGTTAGAAATCCTGCAATATGTCGCCAAAGAAACAGGGATGAAAGTAATAGTCTGCCATGATGAAAATATTTCGATGTCAGTAAGTTATAGAGGATTAACTTTTAATGAGTTCGCTTTCGCACTTGCTCATGACCCTCTTTACATCAAGTTGCAGAAGCAAGGAGACACATATTACTTTGGCATCTGCAGCGAGGCCCAGATGCCTAAATAGGAGAAAAGTATAGCTGCTAACATACCTGGGGACGCCATACCTCATGGTGCTACTGCATTAGACGACAGTGCAAAGAGGAGCGGGCTCATTGCCAAAGTCTTTTACCTTCCACATTCAGAATGCCCCATCCACTTTTAATGAGATTGTGATCCCCACAAGAGCTCAGTTCCAATTTTCAACATTACAACTGTGATCTCCTGCAGTCTCAATATGTTAGGAAGGAAAACATGGATATTGGCCTGAAACGGGCATGTGGGAAGCTTCAAATCAATGGTAAAATCCCGGCTTGGAGCTGGAAATTACCATTTTGGCGCAATGTCCTACAACTTCATAGGAGCAATCCCCTTTTGTCCTATAATCGGAACATTCTTTATCCCAAGACCTCTAAGTAGTAAGATATTCCTGTCGCGGGTATCAAGCTGATGTGTTTGGGGAAATCATCTAAACGTATTCTCTTTTGAGGTAGCTTAGCTAGTTCGGTAGGAGGTTTTCATGATGCAATTGGGTGTCATAGTTGGCGCTACATTTATTTTGGGGAGCGTAATGCAGGCAGAGACGCAGCCGGTAGCCGTGAGCCGTCAAATGATGGATGAAGCGGTGATCGAAACGGTGCTGGTAGATGTGCTGACCAGCTCCGAGGACGAGCCGAAGCACATCCGTCGCAGTCAGGAACAATCGGAAGAGTTGATTTTCGACAACGAGTGCGACAATCGCGAGTTCATGAACGCAGGAGCTATTCGCTCGGCGAAAGAGAAGTGGGAATCTGCGAAGTTGGCAGATCCAGCCCAAGTTCGAGAAGCAGGTGAGAATGTGTTGGATCGGCTCAAGCGCAATGAGCTGTACGCTCCCTTCAAGCCGCAGGACAACCGGATCAAGATCTGGAATGAGTTTTTCGCGTCAACACAGCCTTCTTATCTGAAGAGTTTGCGTCCGATCCGTGTGGGTCCTCCGGGCTATGCCGATGACAATCGGCTGGCAGTGGTGATACTGGTGTTTCCGGGAAGCACCGGAATGCATGCAGGCCGATCCGCATATCTATTGCGTCTTGACGGGAAGAAGTGGCACGTAATTGCTCGGTATATTACTTTCTTTGCATATTAATTTGCATAATTCGATTAATGCTGCTTCATTTTTTATGGAGCCGAATGGGAGATGAGATGAATATTCTATGCCTTTCTATTCTTTCATTCTCGTTTCCAATTGCCGCATTTGCCCAAACATCTCCTTCGTTTGGCATCTATTTGACTCGATTATCAGAATCAGATATTCAAACTCTGGAACGTAAGCCTGTGGAACGTAAGCCTGTGGACCTTGAAACAGTTCCGCTTGAACCTACGCCTTTGATCAGTGAGAAAGACATTGTCGAATATAGATATCCATCGCACATTATTAAGCTCACCCCTGAGGGCTTCAAGAAGGCAACAGCGATTAAGGTCCACGATGTATCGCATGGTATTCCTTTTGTGGTTGTTGCAGGTGGTAGAAAGATATACATGGGAATGTTCTGGTCTTCGGCTTCTTCAATTCCCACTTTGTATCCATTTATTTCGGACTTGAGCCCTTATTTTGTTAGGGAAGCGTCTGGCTGCTCAACTTGCATTCAGATTAGTCCATCCAAGGCAGATGGGTGGGCCGCCAAATACAGGTTAGATGGGCGAGATGCCGCATATTTGACATTAAAGATGCTTGGACTGCTTAAAGAAGATCTTAATCCAAAAAGGCCAGAAGCGGATTTTCCCAAATCACCAGTCAAATGAATTGCGCCGGGTAAATGGTGCCAGGCACCATTTACCCCCTGCCGAAGGGAAAGCCGCATTTATAGATCGCAATAATCTACCGTTATTGCTGAAAATTGTTCTGGATCCTTTGTAAGTATGAAGCTAAAAGAGATTTGCTGCTCTACGAATGGCACCGCTTTTTCGTTTATAAGAACTGGCTCAATTTG
>JAHFUH010000605.1 GCA_023265215.1 Acidobacteriota bacterium | reverse complement strand
GCCGCGCCCCGAAGGGCGGCCGACTCGCAGAATTGCAAGATCCTTTTGCAATTTAATGCCTATGGTCAAGCCTGAGAGTCGGCCGCAGAATGTGAAGTTATTATTGCGCGAGCCCTTAGCCCTCCAGTCCAAATTTGAGATGACCGCTTTTCCCCCAACCGTTATAAAATTCTTTGTTCCTATTGCCCCCGAGATCACAGAGGGGACGAGGGAATCACGTTCGCCCTCCCGATGGCTATCTGAGCACTCTTCGGCAAAGGCGTTCAGGTTGCCTAATTCCCGGCATTTTTCTTCGCTTCTTCTTTTCGCCAGGAAATATACGCATCGAATGCTTTCACCTTATCCAGGTTAGGAACAGGCCTGGCGCTGGGTGTCGCATCGAACACCATCGCTTGTTGATCGTTCTCCGCAAAGGCAGGCCACTTGGGGAGGCCGGGGCCATTCGGATCGCCTGTTTTGGCGAAATTGACCCAATAGGAGCTGATTATATCGGAGAGTTTCAGATCCTCCGGCTTGGGCGCGCCACCTCGTCCTCCGCTCAGAGTCTGGAATGCATACGGAACGTCGCTGCCGTGGCCGGAGCCGTCTGCATTAGGTGCATGGAAATCGTAATAATATATAAAGGCCTTGCCCTTGCCTTGCTTGGACTGCATACGAGCCCACGTCCATGTGCTCCAGGAAAACGTGCTTTCGCGCGAGAGTCCCTTTGACGACTTCGCTGCCTCGGTGTCGGTCGAATGAGGGTACACGGCTAAGATGGCATCGGCTTGAGGGCCATATTGCGATCGAATCTGTTTCTCAAAATCTGCTGCCGTTATGGCCTTCCCGCGGCCACCCATCGCTCCCAGTTCATCGGAGGTGTTGCCGACCAAAATCGGAGTGTCATTGAAGCTGCGCGCCTGATAGATCGAGTACAGATCGCTCGGAATAACATACCCGTCAGCTGCCGGCCGGAATCCGCCGCCTCCCATTCCGCTTCCGATATTTTTCTGGATCTCTTCTGCGCTCATTGCTCGCGCCGCCTTGATATCGGCAGCTCCCAATTTCTTCAGAAAGGCTTCGCCCGTTGATTCCGCCAGCTTGAGCGCCGGGATTCCCATCTCTATTCCCCCTTGATTCGAAGTCTGCAGCGGGGCAAACGATCCTCCGCTCATGCAGATGGCGCGGTGGAAAAGACCCCTGGTGACCGGGGAAGCCGCGAGCATGTTGACAGCCATACCGCCCGCCGAGTGGCCGAAGATCGTGACATTGGAAGGATCGCCTCCAAATTGCGCAATGTTCGTTTTCACCCATTTCAATCCGGCAATCATATCCTCTAGTCCATAGCTCCCCGATCCCTTGCCGCTTTCACGGCTGAGTTCGGGGTGTGCAAGGAATCCGAAAGGACCAACCCGATAGGCGACACTTACCAGGACGACTCCCTTTTTAGCGAAGCCCATTCCGTCATACATCGAAGTACTGGTCGAGCCGCCGCTGAAGCCTCCTCCGTAGATCCAAACAATCACCGGGATCTTTTCGCCCGGCTTTTTTGCGGGTGTCCACACGTTCAGATACAGGCAGTCTTCGCTGACCGGCGCGGTGTTCCCCATTGCACCGGAGGCTTGCATGCAGGCAGGTCCGAAAGCATCCGCCTTTTTGATGCCTGTCCAGGGTTGCACAGGCGCAGGCGCTTTCCAGCGCAGATCGCCCACCGGAGGCGCTGCAAATGGAATCCCTTTGAATATCGAAATACCCTCGGTGACAACACCCTGCGCTTCTCCGCCAGTCACCTTGGCCGTTTGCATCTGCGAAACCCCAAGCTGTGCGAAAGCGCCTGTCAGAAAAATTACGAACAAAATCCTCTTCATTTCCACCTCCATTGAAAGCATTGATAGTTCCAGCGAAAATTGACCTCAAACTGAAATCATTTTATGGATGCCTGCGCCGTTTATTTTAGTTCCGGCCATACTCCTTAATTGATTTCAGCATAGATTGCATGTCCTCGATTCGTGTCTTATCCGGCATTTTGATGACGATTATAAGCCCGCCCTTTTTGCTGCATTTATCAATAAGATCTTTGATGAAAGATTCCAATTGGCCGAGCGACCACAGCTTGCAGGTGTTTGGACATCGGACCAAGAGGCTGGTATGACCGCCCAGCAGTTCCTTTGCCCGAACTGCATCCGCAGCCTCTATCGAAGCCAATATTTTCCCTTTGGGCAGTTCCAGCATGCATTCCAGTCTGTCGCCAAATTTAGATTCAAAGAACGGCACCGGCACATAGCCCAGGTCCACATGAGTTTGCAGAGATTTTTTCAGCCCAGGCCAATAAAACTTTTTGAACTGGGCATCGGACATGAAGACCGGATCGCCCCTCCAAAGCGGCATCCCGACTCTTGGAGGATAGTCTCGTGCGGCAGCGTCGGCTGGGATGGCGTGAGCGATACGCCTTTCCATGATCACTTCACATGCCCGGAGCAGCTTGTCGGGCTGCCGATACATATCGAGCATTGAGCCTTTCATTCCTCGCAGGAAGCTCGTAACTGTGTCAAAAGGCGCTCCACCCACGCCACCGGGGGCAAAACCGGCAAATGGAGGAAAGCCCAGCTGGGCCAGTTCTTCATTCGCATTTCCAATATTCTTTCGGAATTCCTCCGCATGTCTTCCAGCCTCAGCCATGTGTTTAGCCATTTCCAGAAAATCCGGGCTGGTAAAGAGCGTCGCCAGACCTTCGAGCCCCATGAACACACTATCGAGTGGAGGAAGTTTGGCTAAAGGTGCTAAAGCCCCGTATACGCGCGGGAGATAGCGGCGGATCATAAAACCCGAAGGGTCGTTCAGGAACATGTCATACTCGTCTGACTTCATGTATTCCCCTTCGATGAACTGGTAGTCATAGTCAGCCGATTTCGGTCCGCCGGGCCATATGCAGTTCCTAACATCCAGCGCAGTCATCGCAGCCCCGCAGGATGGGAATCCGGGCTCGCCCATATCTGGTTCCAGGTCTATGGCCATTTTCCGCATCGTTCGCTTAAGGGCAATTGGGTCGTAAAATGCGGCCGACTTGGGGATTCCAGAATAATTGTGCGGCTCTACCAGGACCAAAAAAGGCACTCGATCCGGCTCTCTCAATTCGATCACGTCCCTGACTCGTTTGGCTCTTTCCGCGTAAAGCTGTTCGACACTTTTACCGGTCCGTTCTTCAATCTGCTTCTTGAGAAGGAGATTCTCTTCCTGATATTTTGCGATTTCGGTTCGGCATGTCATTAGCAGATCACCTCGTGCGGCAATCGGGAAGGCCAATTGGCTATACGATTACGCCAGCTCGAATTCTGGCGATCTCCAGATCCTCCGGATTAAAATCCATCTGCAATAGAAGAAAGTGTGAACTCTTATGCAGTTCAACGGGCACCTTGTTTCGTGCGCCCGGCGACACCAGAATGCGATCATATTGCGAATCGTTCAGCAGGCGTCTGAAATCTGCCACTTTGTCGACTGCCTTCCATGAGATGTTTGCATCTCTGCATTTCATCCATTTGTGCAACTGCTCAATAATGAAGCGAGCGCTTGGTATGGCATGATTCGGAAGGAGAAGGAGTATGGAGGAGGCTCTGATCTTTTTCAGCATCCTAATCGTTTGCTCTGTGTAGCAAATCTCGATGGGGATAATATCAATATTCTTCCCGCGAGGTATACGTCGAATG
>JAHFUH010000604.1 GCA_023265215.1 Acidobacteriota bacterium | reverse complement strand
CCAAGCGCCCGGTGATCCTGGTCTCGAAGGACATCAACATGCGCATTAAGGCCCGCGCGCTGGGCCTGGCGGCGCAGGACTATTTCAACGACAAGGTGCTGGAGGACAGCGAGCTGCTGTACACCGGCACGCGCGAACTGCCCGCCAATTTCTGGGACAAGCACGGCAAGGACCTCGAATCCTGGAAGCAGGAAACCCGCACTTGCTACCGCATCCGCGGGCCGCTCTGCGCCGAGCTGCTGGTCAACGAATTCGTCTGGCAGGAAGGCGCGCAGCCGCTCTTCGCCTGGGTGCGCGAAGCCAGCGCAAAAAGCGCGGTGCTGGAGACGCTGACCGAATACACCCACCAGAAGAACGCCGTCTGGGGCATCACCGCGCGCAACCGCGAGCAGAATTTCGCGCTCAACCTGCTGATGAACCCCGACATCGATTTCGTCACGCTGCTGGGCCAGGCCGGCACCGGCAAGACCCTGCTGACGCTGGCCGCCAGCCTGACCCAGGTGCTGGAGAACAAGCGCTACTCGGAAATCATCATCACTCGCGTCACCGTCCCGGTTGGCGAGGACATCGGCTTCCTGCCCGGCACCGAGGAAGAGAAAATGACGCCGTGGATGGGCGCGCTCGACGACAACCTCGACGTGCTCAACCGCCCGCCCGAGGACACCGGCGGCGCCGGCGGCAGTGGCGTGGCGGGCGACTGGGGCCGCGCCGCGACGATGGACCTGATCCGCAGCCGGATCAAGATCAAGTCGCTCAACTTCATGCGCGGCCGCACCTTCCTCAACAAATTCCTGATCATCGACGAGGCTCAGAACCTCACGCCGAAACAGATGAAAACCCTGATCACCCGCGCCGGTCCCGGCACCAAGGTGGTCTGCCTGGGCAACATCGCGCAGATCGACACGCCCTACCTGACCGAAGGCAGCTCAGGGCTTACCTATGTCGTCGATCGCTTCAAGGGCTGGCCGCATTCGGGCCATGTCACGCTGCAGCGTGGCGAGCGGTCGCGGCTTGCGGATCATGCGGCTGAGGTATTGTAGGGGTCGTCGCTTCGAATCTGCTGTGCCGGGACTCGCCCCGGCGGGCGAGTTACTTTCTTGTCACGCGACAAGAAAGTAACCAAAGAAACGCTCCCCGCCGCTCCAGCCTGCGCCCCGCAGGAAGTCCCCTTGGGGGACGGCTTCCCTCACTGCGCGCCACCAGCCCGGCCGGACTCGCAAACTCGCCTACGGCTCAAACAGCGAGTCCGGACTGCTCCGGTCCGGTGGCGCTCCGCTCGGCGGGGCAGATGGGAAATTGCGGTTGTTATGCATTTGAAGTAGGCTTCCCTGAACGATCTATCCATAGCCCCCCGTGTTACTTTGACGGAGGGGCCAAGCATTCCAATGCTTCAAATGTAGGCATATCATAAAATGCCTAGGTACTGCTTAGTCTTGCAATAACAAACAATGGAGTTGATCCATGCAGAAATATGAAATTCCGGAATTCAATATTGATGGTGACCTAAAAGAATCACTTGACAATATTGAAAAAGTTATAGATGACCTCAATACACGTCGCGACAAAGGTCTCGATACTGAACTTGAAAAAAAGCTAAAAAAGCATCTTCTCATCTCGCGCGTATACAACAGCAATGCTATCGAGGGGAATAAGCTTTCGCTTAGGGAAACTGAGTTAATTCTGGATGGAATGGTCATAAATGATCGGCCGCTAAAAGATGAAATCGAAGCTAGATCCTTAGCAAATGCGACAGAGTATCTGTATCAACTTATTGATGGTCGTGAGCCTCTGACTAGACGCACACTTCTTGAATTGCATGGCTTAGTAATGGCGGATGTGCCGACGATTGAGGGCGGAAAATTTCGGAATGAAGAGGTAAAGATCAAAGAATCTGATCATGTACCACCACCTTTTCTGACGGTTAGTGATCACGTAGATTTGTTGTTCCAGTGGATGAATCGGAATTCACACAAATATCCACCATTAGTAATGGGATCAATTTTGCATCATTGGTTAACCTGGATACATCCCTTCTCCGATGGCAATGGAAGAACCGCTAGATTGTTTCTGGATTTCTATTTATTGCAAAAAGGCTACCCAGAAGTCATAGTTAAAATTGCCGATAGGGATAATTATTACAACGCCCTAATTGATGCTGACAAGGGTAATGTCCTGCCGCTGATTGAATTATTTTCCGAAAAAGTTCGGCAAACTGTGACCGTATATGAGGAATTTATCAACGAAAATGAGCGACAGACAGCATGGAGAGAAAAATATAAGGAAATTTCGGAAGAAACTTACTTAAAGGCAAAAGAAACGTATTCGTTTGAATATGAAGTTTGGAAAAATCAAGTATCCGTATTTAAGGTCTTACTGAAAGAATGTGTATCTGGGATTCAAGACTATCTTCCCCAATTGAGGTTTTCGATTAAGGAATACGATCCTTTAACTTTTAGTCAATATCTAGATATTCTGGAGGATAGAAAGGTGACAAATACTTGGTATTTGAACTTGAATATTTTTGAACCAGCTAGACATTTTGGAATTACTTTTATCTTCTATTTTGAAAGATTTAAATATTCGCGACCGGTTGAAATAATAGGGCAGCATAATATTACAGACCCGAATGGGAAGCGACTAACCAAGGATTCAAAACCTCAGATAAAGCTATATGTTTCTGCTAGGAGAAATCAAAAATCGCAAGACCTCCTACCTGACATCGATCTGGTTAATATCGGTACTTGGGGCGAACAACTTTCTTTCGGAATTAGAAGTCGCTCTTCGAAGTCAGTTCGTTCTGGCGCTAAGAATACAAACGCAAGAGTAGTTACTGTACGAGAAAATCCAGGAAAAGTAGTTAGGAACTTCATTGATCAGATTCTCGCTTGCTACTTTTCGGTTGGTGATATCCACAAGAAAGCATAATTGCTGAGGACTGGCACCTTAGGTTCATCTTACCCCGTGTGATTTAACTTATGAAGATTGCTTGTTTCCAGTGCCCAGAATTGTCTGGTTTGGCGAGCCAACCACGACTCGAACAACGACGCGAAAGGATTAGCTATCCCGGCAAACCCCTCTGCCCCGCCGAGCGGAGTACCGCCAGACCGGGGCAGTCCGGACTCGCTGTTTGAGCCGTAGGCGAGTTTGCGAGTCCGGCCGGGCTGGCGGTGCGCAGTGAGGGAAGCCGCAGGCCGGGGCGGCGGGGAGCGTTTCTTTGGTTACTTTCTTGTCGCGTGACAAGAAAGTAACTCGCCCGCCGGGGCGAGTCCCGGCATACCATCCCCCCAACGCCAATCATTCATTACTTCAGCAAGCGCGAAGATTCATCTGCCCGAAGAATCTCATGCCGAAGTATCCCGTTCTCGCTGATCAACAGTTGCAAATTCCAGCAGGAAACCCAAACTCCCCCATATCACCATAGGCGCGAGTACAGCACTTGCATCGCTGTAGCATATAAGCTACGGTGGCATTATGTTTGATGTCTTTCGATACCAAACCGTCATTACTGGGCCGATTGGAAACGGAGGCAAGCATGAGCAAGAAAATAGTCGCGGCAGTTTCTCATCATGATCGAGAAGTTGCTGAACTCAGAGCAGATCGCGAACTCGCTGTGGAGTATCTCAAGGCAGCGATGGAATCTCTTGACGACCCGGATGACCAGGCCGCGGGTCTACTTGCGCTTCGGACTG
>JAHFUH010000123.1 GCA_023265215.1 Acidobacteriota bacterium | reverse complement strand
GGGACAATGTCACTGCTTTGTCTGCTGGCCGGTTTCTTCGGCAATGCAGGAGTTATCGCTCTCTATGCCATTGTAGCGCATGCGTACCCGACAAGAGCCCGAGCTTTCGGCACCGGCTTCATGCTTGCTGTCGGGCGTGGCGGAGCCGTGTTGTCTCCAATTCTGATCGGGTTTCTGCTGCAGCTGAAAATGCCCTTACCTCAAGTAGCGGCAATTGCGGGCATCGGATCGCTGGCTGGCGCGACGGTTCTTTGTTTTCTCAAATTGAAATCGGGCGATTCGTTGGATATTTCCAACGCGGAAGCGTAGGGAAAAGAGTTCATTGTGCAGTTCGGCGTCGGGGTCGGCGTCGGTTTTTAAAAAAATCGAGCCCGATGCCAAAACCGATAGGACTGCCCCCATTAAGTGCGTTTTAAATTGATCAAGCGTCACTAATGTTTCCACCCCCGACCCCGATTTCCAGATGGGGAAAATGATATCCATGCTTCGCTACAAAATTATTTCCGCAGGCATTCTTTTTCTGATTCTTCTATCCACCGGATTGGCTCAAAAACCGCAATTCATGCAATTGATTCTCCTGGGCACCGGGTATCCCTATCCCAGCGCGGAGCAGGCGGGGCCTTCCTGCGCGATTGTAGTGGGAGAAAGAGCGTTCATTGTTGATGCGGGGCGAGGCGTGGGAATGCATATCGCCGCCACCGGCTTAACCTGGTCCTCGATTGTAGCTGCTTTCCTGACTCACCTGCACTCGGATCACATTGATGGATTGCCCGATCTTTTCCACAGCTCGTGGGAGTTCGGGGCGGGGAAACCCTTCGAGCTTTATGGACCTAAAGGGACCCAGGAAGTTGCCAATGGACTGCTTCAGTTCTACGGGCCCGACATTCTCATCCGTCGAGACCTGACCGAGAAGCTTTCTGCTGAAGGCGCGCGGATCAATGTCCACGAGATCCAGGAAGGGGTCGTGTACAACCTGCCGGATGTGGTGAAGATTACTGCGTTTCTTGAAGATCACCCTCCGGTGAAGCCGGCTTTCGGATATCGTTTTGACGCCGGGCGGCACAGCATCGTCATCACAGGGGACACCCGGCCGAATCAGAACCTCGTAAAATTTGCGGCGGGTGCGGATATCCTGGTTCACGAGGCATATGTGCGCAGGAGTTCGACCGCCGGCGCCGACGATGATCAACGCTGGTCGGTTTACAAATATCATTCCAGTGCAAGGGAAGCCGGCGAAACGGCTGCGAAGGCAAAAGTCAAAACTCTCGTTTTGACGCACCTATTCCCGGCCAGTGCAAGTGAGCAGGAATTCCTGGACGAAGCGAAAAAATCATTCAGCGGCAAAATCATCGTCGGACGCGATTTGACAAGTTTAAAATTGACGCTGGACGATTAGCCGCCTGCTTTCACTTTCTCGTGCCCGCCCGGATCGGCTTCCGCCAGGGTTCCGGCCCCGATCATGATCGTCAGCTCCAGGTGCGGCTTTTCAAACTTTTTCCACGTCAGCGGCCCATGTTTTACACCTTTGGGAACATAAATTCCGGAGGTGTGGTTAATCAGGAAAGGCTTGCCGTCGATCAAGATTTCAATTTCGCCCCCAAGATCTTCTGGGTTTTTGGGGTCTGTGCCGAGATGTACTATGATCTCGTCGTAGTCGTGCGTATGCTCGCCTATATGGGGATTGGGGTCCGGCATGCCCAGTACCCATCCCGTCTCAACATACATTTTAGTTCCGGGCACAAGATTGCCGCTCATCAATGTCATCGCCGGGATCCGGCCTTTCACTTCGAATTTAGGCGTTACCTCATAGGCGGGTTTTTCAACCACATATCTGGAATAATCTGTTTCCATTGAACACTCCTCGCTGGTTGTATGGCTAATAGGAAGATGAAGCCATCATAGCACAAGAGCCTATCTTGGAGCTTTGCCCGGGATTTGGAGGCTTTGAGTTTTGGAGTCACTCTGGATTAACTCCAAGGCTCAAAGCCCGAGAAGGCGAGAGATGTTGCCGCTGAAAATGTTGGACTGCTCTTCGGAGGAAAATCTCGCCTCATTCAACAACCCCCGGATGAACGCCGTTTCCTCCACATGGCCGAACCAGGGCCAATCCGTTCCGAACATGATCCGTTCCGGGCCGTGAATGGTTAGCAGCCGGATGAACTCTTTCCTGGAAAACATATGGGCTGCATTGGAGGTGTCCAGGTACAGGTTGTTCTTGGGCGCGAGGTGTTCCACAATCTCCCGAAAAGGCGCGGCCAGACCGCCCATATGTGCACCGACAAAATCGATCTCTGGGAATTGCGCGGCCAGCCTGTTCAGTCTTTCGGGCGTTGTGAGATACTGTCTGGAAGACCGGAAGAAAAGATCCGCTTGATAGAAAGTGTCCAGGATGATAAAAAATTGCAGTTTGCCTGCAATTTTGAGTGCCCGGATTTTTTCAAACAGCCGAATGCTCTCTTCCGCTTCCAGATCGATTTTTTGTGAAAAAGTGGAAAGTTTGAGAGCGCGGACTCCGCGGCTGCTCAGTTTTTCAAGCTCTTCGTCCATGCCGGGAGTTAAGGGATGGATGGCGCCCGCAGTGAAAAGCCCCGGTTCCCCCTCCACAATTTTGAGAAACAGGTCGTTTGTTGAGGGCACTCCGCCGGCCGAGGCGACAGGCAGGAGCAGGCAGGCGTTAACTCCGGCGGCCAGGGCTTCCCGTTTCAATGCGCTTTTTTCCATGCGGCCGGCGACAGCTTTGGTATCGAGATGAAGGAAGGCAGCCAATCCTTCGATGCTCAAAACATTAGCAATGATAGCTGGAGTATAAATATGCGCGTGACAATCGATAATAGTCATATAGTCATATGGGGACTGACGACGCTAATTCTCTATAACTGTTGAAATAGACTCTGATTAGTGACTTCCAAGAAGGCTTAGAGTCAATAAATAATGGCATTTTCTAACTCTAAGCCCCACCGGAAAATACCAAGTCGCAAGCTTTATCTTAGAAACAAAATTCAGGCCTGATTTCTTCTTCTAAGTACCAAATTATTGCCTAATAATTGATGGATTCAAAACTGCGCCAATGATTTAGCGTCGTCAGTCCCCAGCAGGATTTCGAAATCGAGGCCGATACGCCATAAGCCTGGAAGCATCTTCAGGCGAGCCTGGTAGAAACGATAGGCATAATAGCCAGGAAGACGCTTCTTCCGATCTGGCAATTGAATCGCATGTTGAACCTGCGTGCTTTCCGAAGGCCGGTAGTGCCGCTTCCACAAAGGCCTTTGCGGATACAAGCCCAAAGCGCGCAAGCCGCGGCGTATTCCATAGGTGCGGTTCGAGATGATCTCAAATCCCGCATCTTGAAACAATTTCTTCAGCGCGCCCAGTGAAAAAAAGAACAAATGCCCGTCCTTGCTGCGGGCAGGACTACCTTCGGATTTGTAATACCTGATCAGGCTGCTGCTATCGACAGGACCGTTGGGCACGCACAAATACAATCGTCCGCTTACTTGCAAGATGCGCCGGCACTCCTTCAGAAAATCATGGGGATTACGCACGTGCTCGAGCACATTGCTGACATGAATATAATCAAAGAAATTATCCGGGAAGGCTGCCGTTGAAAGCTCTCCGCAGCTCACATCCAGGTTCAACTTTTCCCGGGCAAAAGCGACAGCTTCCGGGCTGACCTCAACGCCAAAGACATCCCACTGAGAACTCTGGCGGATGCCGCTGAGGAAGTGACCCAGGCTGCAGCCGACATCCAGAAAATTTCCCTTCGCGTCCTGCGGCAGCATCGCTCTTCCAAATACACGCCCTTTCCCCTCCTGCTTGAACCAGTCCGATCCATAATATTGCGGGGCATAGAATCGATTCAATTCACCTGTCGTGGGCAGCGGGTCCAGGAAACGGGTGCGGCACTTTACGCATTCCGCCAGTGTGTAGACGGGCTCCGATCCGGCCAACACTACCGGGCACAAAGCCGCCGGCGCTTTAGCACCGCAAATAGGGCAGTTTTCGATCGACATGATCACCAAAAAACAGAAGAATAACACACAACTGAAGACTGCAGACTCCAATCTCCGAACTGCAGATTGTCCCCTGAAATCCTGGGCATCTGGGGCGTTTTTATATGTCGCGGATTTACGAGCAACCGGGGTGGTCGAGAAGAAATTGCTCGATGTTTTTGCGCAGGCGCGCGGTTTCGGACTCATCCATCCAGGGATTGGAAAGGTGATGCATGATATCGGCCTCCGTCATGCCGAGCCGAATCCCTTCCTCCACTGCTACCGCATATCCCTCGATTTCGGTCGGTCGGTCCACGTAATGGAGGCTGTTGTCCCAGAGATTTTGTCCTTCCGCAAACTGCCGCAGATGCATCAGCTCATGGGCCAGGTCAAGATACAGGTCGATCGGGTTTGCCCTCTGGTAATACTCCTCTGAGAGAATTATCGCTGGGATTGTTATATCGACAAAGCAGTAGCCTTCGCGCGGTTTGATGCGGACGCGGGCACTGTCCAGGAGCAGGCCCAATGGGGTTAAGGGAGACTCTATGCGGCGCGCGACCGGACTCTCGTCGATCCGCGGCAGCAGCCGTCGATACGGGTGATCCCCGCGGAGGAGTGTTCGAACAACCAATGCATATTCGGGCAATTCAATATTCATCCGCTTCATTGTATCAACTTCATAATGTTTCCGGATGATTCTTCTGACTTTTGGTGCTTTTTTATTGAACAGGCTGGAGCAAATCAATCAAATCGTCGCGCGTGAAAATTTTGCTTAACTGAGGATTGTCCACCTGTACCACGGCGTCCATCAGTTGTCGCTTCCGTTCGATGATTGCGGAAATTTTTTCTTCCAGGGTTCCTTCGCTTACCAATTTGAATACCTGGACCGCTTGTTTCTGGCCGATCCTGTGCACACGGTCTGTAGCCTGGTCCTCCCTGGCTGCATTCCACCAGCGGTCGTAGTGCAGCACGGTAGATCCGGCCAGGAGATCGATACCCGTCCCGCCGGCCTTCAGGCTTCCCAAAAACACACGGCAATCCGGATCCTCGTTGAAGCGGCGCACGATTTCACCGCGATTCTGGCTCGCACCCGTCAGGGTGGCGAAACCGATATTAAGCGATCCGAGCATCCGCTCCATCATCGCTATCATTCCGAGGTACTGTGTGAAGACGACCGCCTTTCGGCCGCTGTCGAGCGTCTCGAAAAGCAGTTCCTGGAACAGTTCCCATTTGCCTGACTGGAAACTCTGGTAATCCTCGATACGGTTCAGCACCAGCGCGGGGTGGTCGCATATGCGTTTGAGCAGGTTGAGCAGTGCGAAAATGTGAACATACGGCAGCGGCTGCGAATAGGATTTCAGTTGGGATAGAAGAGCCTCGCCTTTCGTAGCCAACGCGTCACGATAAAGCTTCACCTGCATTTCGCTCAGCTGGCATGTGCGCAGGTCTTCGATTTTCTCGGGAAGCTCCGTAAGGACGTCCTTTTTCAGCCGGCGCAACGTGAAAGGTGAAATCATTCTCCGCAGTTCCGGCAAGTTCGAGGAGGATTGATTGCTCCCATTTGAGCCCAGGTACCGTCCGGAGTACTCCTCGTCGGTTCCGAGATAGCCCGGGAGCACCAGGTCGAACAGCGACTTCAGTTCGACCAGCGAATTTTCAATTGGCGTTCCCGTCAGCCCAATCCGCACACGCGTCTGGATCAGTGAAGCGGCCTGGTGGCTTTGTGTTTGTTTATTTTTCAGATTCTGAATTTCATCGAAGATGGCAAGCGAGAATGGAATCTCCTTCAGTTCGAGAATATCATTCCGGAGAATTGCGTAGGAAGTCAACAGAACTTCCCCATGCCGCAATTCCTCGTTTATTTTGCGGTTGCCTCCATGATAAACGATCGCCTTCAATCCGGGCGCGTGATCTCGAATCTTGTCGCGCCAGTGGCTGATCACCGTAGTGGGACAAACGACCAGGAAGGGCTGTTTCAGGCGCTCTTTTTCCTTAAGCCATGAAATCAAAGCCATCGCCTGGTGCGTTTTCCCGAGCCCCATGTCGTCGCACAGCAGTCCGCCAAGCTGGTTTTCGAACAGGAATCGAAGCCAGTCCACTCCCTTTTCCTGGTAATGCCGCAGCGGAGTTTTGAGCCCCTTCGGTAGCTTCCAGGGTTTGGCAGGGGAGAGCGCGAGCAGCTTTTTCAGGATTTGGTTTTTCCCATTCTCTATTACTTCGACCGGCTTGGTATAGGAAGACGTCAGCCGGATCAGGTCAAGGGCTGAGAATCGCAGCTTTCCTTCCTTGACCGCTTCTTCCCCTGCCTCGGAAATATTTTCCAGAGCTTTAAAAGCATCGGAGTTGACATCCACCCAGCCATTCTTTGTCTGCAGGTATTGTTTCCCTTCCCGCCTCGCCTGGAAAACTTCCGCCAGCGAAACGGTTTCCGCCCCGAAACTATAATTCAAGGACAGCCAGTACCAGCTGCGTTGAAGTGCGTCCAGCGAGATTTCGACACTGTCGAACTCCCGGAACACCGAAAGCCTGCGCAACGGCGCATCCAACACTATAGTTCCCTTTTCGATCTCGTCCCTGTGTTCGTCGAGCAGGAACGGCAGTTGGCTTTTTTTAAGGCTCATCGAAACCGGCGCTGTGAAACGCCGGCTGGAATCCAGCGGTTCCAGTTCAGCGAGCACGTTTATCTCCTGCAGAAACACGAGGTCGCCATAGCGGAATTTTGCAAAATCCCTGCTTTTGAAAAATTTTGTTTCCCCCGTGATCTGCAGCGCCTGGATTGCCGGACGTATTTCCAGATCGAGTTTTGTTTTGGCAGTGATGCGGAAAATTGATTTGAGCGGGATCGGGTGGATTGCCAGCTCGGATTGTTTCGGGAATTCCGAACTTAGGAATTTCATCAGTTTGCGAACCTTGATACGAGGGACGATCAAATCGAGGACCGGAGTGTCGTCCAAAGAGCAGCTCAAAACAAAATCGCCTGCAACGCGATCGATGGAGGGATGGAATTTGAGGTCATCTCCGTATTCGCGAAACGAGTGATAAGCGAGCCGGCCCCAGAAGCCCTGTTCTGCCGCCTGGCGGTTGGTTAGCATGCCTGATTTGTTGAGCTGTTTTTCCTCAGGCGAGCAGAGAACCTGGGCCATTTTTTGAATGAGGCCGGCCCGGCTCAGAAGTCTGCTTTTTTCCGGCGCAATCCCGACGCGTTCGAGAAACCGGAGCGAGGCGGCGGAGTCATCAAGAATCCGCGCAAGAACTGCGTTGCTCTGCCTTGTGAGAACGTAAGCTTTCCCCGTGGATTGCTGGCTTGCCTGGATGCCCGCGCAAGGCACGGGATCCGCTTCGCTTAGTAGAGCGCCGATTCGATACCAGCGGCTTTCGGCAAACACATCGCCGGTGTGCCGTCCGCGGTTTTGTTTCTTGATTTCTTTTGCCAGCCGCACCAGTTCGGAATAGTGAGGGCAGCCGTTATCTTTCCGGCTTTTGCGGCAAGTGCAGAAGCCGGTCAGGACGCTTCCTCCGGGGCTGCGTGGAAAACAGATGGGCGTGCCGGGATCCTTGTCGCGGTAATCGGCAATCATGGCATAGCCCTGGCGATGGAATTCTATGTCCGGAAAATCGATCATTTATTTGAAAGTCCTCCGACAATGGCGATGCCGGCGGAAGTGCCGATGCGTGTAGCCCCTGCGTTGATCATGGCGAGGGCCGTTTTTGCGTCGCGGATTCCGCCGGAGGCTTTGACCCCGAATTCCCGCCCGACGGTTTTGCGCATCAAGGCCACATCATCGACCGTCGCGCCTCCGGCGCTGAAGCCGGTTGAAGTTTTGACAAAATGCGCGCCGCTAGCGACTGTGAGCCGGCATGCGCGGATTTTTTCTTCCTCGTTCAGCAGACAGGTTTCGATGATGACCTTCACCGGCCGTGCGGCGGCGGCCTGGACTATTTCGCGCAATTCCGCCAGGACGTAGGCGTCATCTCTCTGTTTGAGGCGGCCGATGTGGAGGACAGCATCGATTTCCTGCGCTCCGTCGGCGATGGCGGTTTCGGTTTCGAATCGCTTTACCGCAGTGGAGGCGGCGCCCAGCGGGAATCCAGCAACTGAAACAATTTTGACGTTCGTGTCTTGGAGGCAGAGGCGTGCGTGGCGGACCCACGAACCATTGACGCAGACACCGATGAATTGGTATTGCAGGGCTTCGGCGCACAGCTTTTCAATGTCGGCGGTGGTGGCATCGGCCCTGAGCAGCGTATGCTCGATATAGTTTGCGATCGGATCCATGGTTTTTCCTGGGAGTGCCGGCGTCTTGTCGGCCTCAGTTTCCACGAGAAACTGCTATTTTGCCCTTTCTGAATGGCCCAGCCAAATAGTATCTTTACCCAACCACAAAAAAGGAGTCGTTTATGAGGAAAGCGTTGGTTGCTGTTTTGGGCGTGCTGTTTCTGGCTTTGGCTGCGGGGATGGTGGTGATGGCAGACAATAGCAAGTTTTATTACGTCTGCAATTGCAAAGACAACTGCAAATGCGATTTCATTGCGAACAAGCCGGGCAAGTGCAGCTGCGGATCACCGCTGGCCGAGATGCATGTTCTGGCCATCGAGAAGGGCTCAGGAGTTTTCTGCCGCATGGGTGAAGACTGCACTTGTGAACGAAGCAAGACCGATCCGGGCAAATGCACTTGTGGAATGGCGGTGAAAATGGTTGGGCTGAAAGGGAAATATGTTTGCGGCTGCGGACCCAGTTGCGATTGCGGGACCATTTCCGACAAGCCGGGCAAATGCCATTGCGGCAAAGACCTTGTGAAGGTCAGTTAGTCTTTGGAGCGCGGGCGTCTCGCCTGCATGCGCCTTACCGGGAATGCCGGCGTCTCGCCTGCCTTTCCCGGCCAAATTGGTTTTTGCTTGAAATGGCGGGGACAATCGCCTATCTTTTCTGCGCGTTCTGCCGATAAGCGTAGGGCGCACCTGCCTTGGAATATGTGGGGCTGTAGCTCAGCTGGGAGAGTGCCTGACTGGCAGTCAGGAGGTCGCGAGTTCGATCCTCGCCAGCTCCACCAATAACCCATTAAAATACAATCACTTACAATCCGTATAAAATCGAGCTGGGCCATAACCTTTTCTTGGTTGCGTCTGGGTTGCGGATTTTATTGAACACAACGGCGCGGTTTGATCATCACCGGAAATTCAATTACCAATCCTCATAGCCAATTCAAAGGACAACAAAGCGGCGTATGCAAAAGATTAGGTCCTCGGAATCCCCTTTCTTGAAGACTTGCGATTCCGGTCACTTGTCCGATAAGTGCGTAATACATCCATGTGAAGTCGTGCTGTGAGTTATGTGGTGAGAAAAAAGCAGAGCGACGAAGAACGAGAATCGCCGCATTTTGCTTTCTGGCTGTATGCGATGTTATACCGCGCCGCCAAATAACTCATACACTTTCTACAACGTACGCTGTGCGTCAGTAGGGAGATGTTCGTTTGATAATAAAATGCTCTTGCGAGAAGATCATTCTTAGTCCCAGTCTTCCGGAACCAGCGCAGGAGGCTTGGTCCAAGGCTGTTCCAACAATGCGTCCTGGAACCATTGCTCGCGAAGGTTCGCGTGCTCGGTGACGATCAGTTGGAAGCCCGGGGCGTCCTCCTGTGTGAACTTATACAGCAGCTCAAACAACCGCCGGACGGCTCTCAGATCCGCATCGGCCTCCGTTTTCTGGATCGTACCGTCGGCTTCCTTGTAAACTTGTTCGGACGGGAAATAGACCTGGGTTGGCTGGTCGACCAGCAAGAACTGCGGGATGGGACGGTTGTTCTTGACTGCGAATAGGTGCAGGGCCAGTAGCGCCGAGATGTGGTAGGCCAGATGGTTCTCTCCACCGCCGGTTCGGCTCATGGGTACCGGCCGTTCGGGCCGATCGAAGACGATCGTAATGTTGGCCAAGTCGAACCGCGCAGGGTAGTCTCGGAACTCTGCCTCGAATTTATTGATGTATTGCGTTACCTGCGCTGAGACTATGTTCAGTATCGAATTCAACCGTTCGTTACTGTCGTCGACGCCGATGCTCTTTTCCAAGTCCTCGACCCTCAGCTTGAGGCGGCGGTGCTCGCCTTCAAGCCTGGCGAGTTCTTCGTTCGGAGATATGTTTTCCAGGAACAGGCTGATGCGGCCGACGACACGCGCGGCCGCGGTATTGCGGTTCCCGATTTGGGCGACCATTTCGTTGGCAGCTATCGCTGCGGAAAGTTCGGCTTCCTTCTCCTTGATGGTACCGGTGATCTCCTGTGCCTTGCCATCCAGATCGGACAGGTAAGCGTCCAACTTGGGGCGCTGGCCGGTGGCGATGCGCAATTCGTCGTCGAGCGATTGCAGTTCCTTGAGCAGGACCGTGGCCACAGGAGACTCTAGCGCTAGGTTCTGTTCGCTGAACGGCCACTGCCATTCCCCGGTTTCCGGGTTCTTCGGCAGCGCCTTGATAGAAGCCAACCTGTCCAACTGCTCGGTGGCCTCGCTCTCGTAGCCGCTGGCGCGTTTAGAGAACTGGCGGGCAGCGTCGATCCTAGCCTGCGTTTTGCGGCGGTCCTTGCGCAACTGGACCAGTTCCTCTTCGAGATGGGAAACCCGGCTGTCGTCGTCTTCGGGGATCATCTCAGGTTTCCAGGAGAGGGCGACCCCTAAGGCTTCGATGATCCCCCCGGCGTTGGCCTCAGGATTAATGCCGCCGATGACACCAACGGCCTTAGCCTCTGAGTATAGACCGATAGCCTTCTCGTGAGCCGTTTCGATGGTATCCCGTGCCTGTTCCAACAATTTTGCATTGAGTTTGAGATCCCGTTTTGCAATGCGCAGCTTGGATTCGAATTCTAAGCGATCATCAGAAGAGATACCGAGTAAAATCGGTAACGTGTCGCGGATCGTCTGAGCCGGGTTGTACTCGTCCTGGCGATAATTGAAAAGCTGGTCCTTGTTGGTGACTAATCCCTGCTTCTGGAACAGGTAGTAGAACGTGTGCTTGACGTTCGCGTCGTAACTGTCCCGACTATGTTCGAGGGCAACATCGGTGCGATTCTCAGGGATACCGAGCAGACGCGACAGAAGGGCGACAACGGCTTCGTCGTCCGAGTTGATCGCCAGCTCTTTGAATAGTGGCGCCTGCAATTCTGTGCCTCGACGTAGCATCGCGGTGCTGCAGCTCGCTCCGCCGCGGGGCGGAGTGGGTTTGGCAACCAATACC
>JAHFUH010000603.1 GCA_023265215.1 Acidobacteriota bacterium | reverse complement strand
TTTTGTGTTTTCCACAGCTGTGGAAAACGCTGTGGAAAACTCGCCTTCATCGCTAAGGGTTCTCTCCACCGCCGGGTAGTGAATAATATGGATTTCTGGCATCAGCTCCTCTCGACTGTTGAAAAGCTCATCAGCCGGCAGTCCTTTGACACCTGGTTCCGGCCGATAGCCTACCATGGTCGCGAAAATGGAAATTTGCGCCTGACGGTACCGACAGACAATTTCAGGAAGTGTCTGCTTGAAAATTATTCTGAATTACTTCTTCAGGCAGCTACCGAGATAATTCAGTCTCCAGTCCGGCTGAATATCTCGGTGGATATTGCGGCCGCTTCTGAACCGGCGCCGGCAACAGTGCCCACGGTCAATTCTCCCGAAGCCGGCCCTTCACTGATACAGAAATACACATTTGATACTTTCGTGGTGGGCGCCAGCAATCAACTGGCTCACGCCGCGGCTCTCGCGGTCGCAGAACGCCCGTCCAAAGCCTACAACCCGCTCTATCTCTACGGCGGCGTGGGACTGGGAAAAACCCATTTGATGCATGCGGTGGGCAATCTCATCCAAAAGCGGAACCGGAGCGTTCGGCTGGCATACATCTCTTCGGAAAAATTCATGAATGAGCTGATCAACGCCATCCGCTTTGACCGCACCATTCAGTTCCGCCAGAGATATCGGGACATCGACGTTCTGCTGATGGACGACATCCAGTTCATCGCCGGAAAAGAAAGAACCCAAGAGGAGTTCTTTCACACATTCAACTCTCTGTACGACTCTCAAAAACAGATCGTGATCACCAGCGACTGTCCGCCCAAAAAGATTCCGACACTCGAAGAGAGATTACATTCACGGTTTGAATGGGGCCTCATTGCGGATATTCAGCCGCCGGATCTTGAAACGAAGCTTGCGATCCTCAGGAAAAAAGCTGAATCGGAACTGCCGACCCTCCGTGATGACGTAGCCATCTATATTGCAGGCGGCATCCGCTCCAATGTCCGCGAACTGGAGGGTGCGCTGAACCGGCTCACTGCGCGCGCTTCCCTGGATGGCCTGGATCCGGCGGATATCGATCTTGCCTATACCAAAGAAGTGCTCAAAGGCTTCACATCCGAAGTCACCGAGGTAATCTCATCCGAAATGATTCTGCGTGCGGTTGCGACCTTCTTCTCCCTGAAACCCGCACAACTCAAGACAAAGAATAATTCCCGTCCCATTGCGCTGCCCCGACAGATCGCCATGTACATCTGCAAAGAGGTTACAAAGCAATCCCTTCCGCAGATTGGAAAAGATTTTGGAGGCAAGCACCATACTACGGTCCTCCACTCGATTCGCAAAATCGACTCTTTGCGAAAAAAGGATCCGGAAATCTCGACTGCCGTGAATAAAATCCTGAAATCGCTTCGCTAAAAAGCACAACGCCAAAGATTGCCCGGATTTCGCTGATTTATGAAAATCCTCATTTTATTGAATCCGGGCAATCTTTGGCGTTGTGCTTTTCCATCGGGATTGTCACAGCGCAACCCTCTCAGAAGGCGTCAGTAATGACTCTTATTCACATCTCGTGGGTGTTCAAATTCTTTTGGATATTCCAGCGCCGGACTTTTCCTCAGAAAATCCATTCATCGCACAGGCGGCCTTCCGGCCTTTGCACCGGCTATCTGTTGAATCCGGGGACCTCTAACCCGTTTTTCCACAAATTCACAGGCCCTACTACTACTACTAAATTAAAATTAAATTTAAAAACAGAAGTAGAAAAAACCAACTGCCGTTCTTCAAAAGCTGTATAATCATTTATTCAAAAAAAGTCTTTTGATCTCCAAGGAGCGTCCTCATGAAATTCACTGTGACGAGGAATGAGTTGCTAAACGAGCTCAATCTGGTGCAGGGCGTTATCGAAAAGAAAAGCACAATTCCTATCCTGTCCAATATTCTGTTGGAAGCCGAGGGCGGACGCTTGGGAATTGCCGCAACGGATCTCGATGTAACAATCCGTTGCGGCTGTCCTGCTTCCGTGTCGATCGAGGGAACAACCACTCTGTCTGCCCGGCGATTGTTTGACATCGTTCGTTTGCTGCCGGACGGAGCCGATGTAAATTTTTCACTGCTGGAGAATGACTGGGTGGAGTTGCGCTCAGAAAATTCCGAGTACAAAATTGTCGCACTTCCCAAGGAGAATTTTCCATCCATACCCGAAGCGGCACCTGCCACAGCTAAAATTCCTGGAGAACTGCTGAGGAGTATGATCCAACGCACGATGTTCGCCATAACCCAGGAAGAGTCCCGCTATTCTCTGAACGGAGCTCTTCTGGTGCTGCTTCCGGGAGAAGTCCGAATGGTTGCTACGGATGGGCACAGGCTGGCATTTGTAAGCAAGAGCCTCGAAATTCCAGAAATAGATTCGGAAGTCCGGGCCCTCATTCCACGCAAAACCCTGATGGAAATCCAGAAACTTATTGGAGACCAGGAATCCGTTTTGGAATTCGGACGTGATGAGAACCACCTGTTTTTCTCGGTTGGAGGCAAAAGAATCGTTTCCAGAATTCTGGCAGGACAGTTCCCGAATTACGAGTTGGTGATCCCTCGCGACAATGACAAGCACATCCTTGCGGCGACAAGGACTCTGGGAGATGGAATTCGCAGGGCCGCCATTATGTCGGATGAAAAACTCAAGGCGATTCGCCTGTCCCTTACGTCCGGGATATTAGAATTGACCGCCAGCTGCGCGGAAGCCGGAGAATCCCATGAAAAGGTGCCCGTTGAATACGAGGGCGGCAGCCTTGAAATCGGATTTAATCCGGCATATCTATTGGATTTCATCGGGGTCTGCGGTTCGGAGTCTGTTTCGTTATCCGTTAAAGATTCCGAAACTCAGGGCTTGCTCCGGCCGGTTGGAGCATCGGATTTGAATTATCAGTACGTTGTCATGCCGATGAAATTTTAGGCGTGCAGATTACCAGACTTAGCCTTTTTCAATACCGCAACATAGAACGTCTGGAGATATTCCCCTCCAACGGCGCCAGCCTGTTTGTCGGGCGCAACGGCCAGGGCAAAACCAATCTTCTGGAAGCAATCTACATGTTGGGGTTCGGAAGAAGCTTCCGAACCCCTGCGGCAAAAGACTGCATCCAGCACGGCCGCTCGGAATGCCGGATTGAAGGAACGGTGGCGCATGGATCGCTGACGCGGGACTTGAAGGTGTGGATAACCCCGGCGGAGAAAAAACTTATGGTGTTCGGCAAACCAGTGGCACTGGATGAATTTGTCGGGAATCTTCATTTGCTGGCATTCACATATCATCACCTGAACGTGGTTCGCGGCGGCCCGGCAGACAGAAGGGCTTTTCTGGACCGAGCAATGGCCATCCTTTATCCAGGACATGTCAATTCGCTGGCAATGTATGGCAGAGCTCTCAAGCAGCGGAATAGGGTTTTATCTGCGTGCGGCGAAGAAGAAGGATTGGACGAAAGGCTCCTGGACAGCTGGGACGAAGCGCTTGTAAAGCCGGGGGCGCGCATTCTATGGAATCGCATGCGCTACGTTGATCAAATGAAAAAGGAACTGCCCCAGGGATTGTTCGGAACCGAAACACTGAAGATGCATTATTTTTCAACAGTCACGGCGGACGACTGCGACCTGCCCTTGATTGAAGAGCGATTCCGCCAGCGCCTGCTGCAGGTCCGGGCATACGACAGGAAAATCGGGTCCAC
>JAHFUH010000602.1 GCA_023265215.1 Acidobacteriota bacterium | reverse complement strand
TGAGGTTTTTGCGCGCGCTGAAATCTTGAATGGCACGCCCCACCGCCTGCAGGATTTCGCCTTTCCCCCCCGCCTCAGCCACTCGCCGGTCCGTGCTGATCCTTAAATCGCCGGCGATATAAATCTCATCATTCTTTTTGATGTCGTTAATGGATAAGGCATAGGTGAGAAAACCGAGGGTATTGATATAGGCTTCGAGGTTTGTAATATCTTTGACTAAACCCCGCAAGCCGCTGGTTCCGAAACTGAGTTCAACGGGCGCGTACTTTAAATTTCCTTTTAGAGATTTGTTATCCATGGTTTAAATTATTCCGGGCAACATTCATGACTGCAGGAAAAGTATTTTCTCTTTCATTTCTTCTAAACGGGAAAATCGAGCCCGAGCACCTATAAGGGAAAATAAGCCGCGGCTTTTCGCACCTATTTCTCTATCAGGCCGCTCCCCGCTTCCGAGAGTCTTCGTATGTGGATTTTACTACAGGTTGGAACAAAAACGGCGAATTTGAGTAGATCTTTGCTTTTCAATCAGCTTGCGCCTGCCCTTAATAATCGGAAGGGCATTCCAGTACTGTTGTGGCTGGTCCGTTGGATTGGATGGTGAATTCCCCAAATTAATTTCTTGCGCCCTACAAAGTCGTGCGCATCGATCTTCTTGACAAGGACCTGAAGTAACTGTTTAGCCGGCGGACCAAGCAGGCGCCGAGAGATTCATCGTGCATGGCCGGCGCCCTTGGGGGCAGGCCAGGATTATTTGAATCGCGTCGGGGGGGATTGACGGCGCAGATTATGCGCATTCGCCCGCCAAATCGGGGGCAAGCCAAGACGTCAAATTGAAAAACACGCATCATGGAATCCTGGTGGAATCCTGGTGGAGAATCCTGGACACCCACTGTTTGAGAAAGATAAAGTCGCGGTGGGTATGCGGATTGCTCCGCCCCCCGCACAGATCCGTATGGGCGCTACTAACGCATACAGCTCCTACCTTGGATGTCCGGCGTTAAACCTCACTTGCGGAAAAGGATGAAGAGTGCGGGAACGGGGCAGCCAGTGATCAAAGGTCCATCCTAAGCGGTCCCGGTTTCATGGCCATTTCTGACTGCGCCGGCGAAGCAGATGTCGCCACAACCCAAGGAGTCTTTCCCGAAATATACCTAAACTGGCCGTATTCTCCGGGACGGCGCAATACTGAAAATACCCTCGCACGACCTTTTGGAGCCATTTACCGGTCTCCGCTAACGGTTCGTGCATCCGCTGACGAAGCTCTTCCTTCGATACACTTGGATACACTTGGTTGGATACACTTGGATACTCATTCTTTGTTTATTTTTCTTGGCACATTCCATGAGTTCGCCATTAGAAATATCGAAAGAGGTGAACCATGGCGTTGCCGCGCAGCAAATATGTCCAAGAAGGACAAGAGGGAGTATATCACTGCTTCAGCCGGTGCGTCCGCCGGGCGTTCCTATATGGATATGACACATTCACAGGCCGGGACTTCTCCCACCGAAAGAAATGGATCCTCGATCGGTTGAAGCATCTCACCGCCATCTTCGCAATAGAAGTCTGCGCCTACGCCATCATGGAAAACCATTATCACACTATTCTGCGCATCCGTCCCGACATCGTCGCCAGTTGGTCGGATCGCGAGGTGGCCGCTCGCTGGCTGACCCTATTCCCTAAACATCGCGGCATGGGAGGTGCCGCAATCCAACCTTTAGAAGAAAATATATGCACTCTAGTGCTCTGTCCGGAACGTATTGCACAGCTGCGCAAAAGATTATGCAGCCTGAGCTGGTTCATGGGCCGGCTTAACGAATTCATTGCCCGTGCTGCAAACAAAGAGGACAAAGTTAAGGGCCGGTTTTGGGAAACCCGGTTCAAATGCCAGGCACTGCTCGATGATGCAGCCATCGCTGCCTGCATGGTTTATGTAGACCTGAATCCAATCCGAGCCGGTCTGGCAGCAACTCCGGAGGGAAGCGATTTCACCAGCATCCAGGAACGGATTTGGCTCTGGCAGAAAGAAACGATGGCGATAGCCCCTGTTCCCACAGTGACGGAACAGGGCATTCACGCTGGATCTCCTGGCAAGCACATGCTCATCCCGGAAAATGCCGCCGAGATCCACAATCTTATTCCCGAACGACCTTCTGCTATGAGCAGTTCTCTTGATGGCGCAGTCCTCTCCACATGCTGGCTGGTTCCCATCTCATCGGAATCCCAAAGGCGTGGAATCCTGCAGATGACTGCGGCTGAGTATTTCGATTTGGTGGACAAATCGGGACGCATGACCCGGTCGCAGAAACGGGGCGCTATCGATACCAATCTTGCACCGATACTCCTACGAATTGGTGCCAATCCTGATGCCTGGATTGAAACCATCTCCAGTTTCGGATCCCAATTCCATCTTGCCGCGGGGCGTCTTCACAATCTACGCAACTTTGCCGTCCAACTCGGCAGGAGGTGGTTCAAGGGTGTTGAGACAGTTCGAACTGCTTTCGCAACGTAAAACAACCACAAACAGTCTGAATCCATACGCCCCCATCAGTCCACCAGGAAATCTACGGTATCTTACATTCCTCGTAGCGATCGATTCCGGCATTATTCGATCTTCTCCATTTCTGTTGCCGATCTTCGCTCACTGCCCCTCGCCAATTCGTTCTGCTCAATAACCGCATTCCCTCCCGTAATCTCTAGGAGCCTGTCCCCATAGAGGCTCTGACTTGGATCGAACAAATATCATAAATGATGGGTATTCAGATTGGGTTATTGGGTTATCGTTCAACGGCGGAGATACGACCCGCTTTCCACCCTCAAGCAGTGGGTGTCCCAGACCTGCCCAGATCTGCCTCTGGCCAGATCTGCCATCTCACCGTATGAATCTGCATCCTCAATGTGAAAAAGCTACGGCCGGCTGTTAAAGGGGTCGGTTCCATCCCATTTCCCGCCGCCGGCGATGATGGTGTAGAGCGCGTCGTAATGCATGGTTTCAAAAATCGTAAATTCCATGAAGGAGATAATTTCCCTGTCATCCACGAACTGTCGTTCCTTGGGGAGCCCGGCTACGGGAGGTATGACAGAAACGTTGCGGTTCCATCCCGGGACCCCTGGACCGAAAACCGTGATGCCGGGTTTGGGACCCCGGCCCTGGGACGCCAGGTAGGCGCTTTCACGGTCGTGAATATTGCGAACCTGATGAAACCCCAGCCCTGTAACATAGCTGATGCCGAGGGGATTCAATCCGAGCTTATAATCCATCAATTCGGAAGCCGCATCGAAATATTTCTGATCTCCGGAAAGCACCCACTGCAGCAGCGGGGTTGCCGCGTATTGCGGCTGTCGCACGTTGTGTCCCCACGACATTCCGTCAGGATTGTTCCCGACCGGATAGGCATGGCGGCGCAGCTCTTCGATACTGGCATCGGCTGCTTCTCTGATCGCACCTTTGAAATAATTGACGATCTCCGGGTCTGTCGCGACTTTCCTTTCCACAATATAGGAAAAAATGTAAGCGGGATTGTCAAACTTGTCGTTGTTGAGCGAATATCCCGGAGTCTCGTATAAATTGCCTTTCAATCCACCGGCGATCCTGTAAAGTTCCCTGATTTTCCGGTGATCGGATTCCTGCCCGAACAGGAGGTATCGCTGGATGTGGTAATACAGCTTTTCCGGTGCGGCCATAGCATTGCCTCCGAATTGCATGGATTTATCCGCTCG